>CAZBDD010000113.1:0-2704 GCA_964490475.1 uncultured Desulfovibrionaceae bacterium | reverse complement strand
TGCGTTTCAAAAGAGCGCACCAATTCTACTATAGTGCGCCAAACACGGCAATATTGCTTATGCAATGGAAGAGGGCATGTGGGCTGTAAAAGCATTTGGAAGGTTTCATCAGAACAAGGGATATAGACCTCATCATCTTCCAAAGCCACCATAAAAGCAATTTGTTCCGGCGAAGCAATAAGTTGCTGATTCATATGATAGGCAAAATTATTTTCAATCATAAAATTATACAGCCACGCATCAAAATAAATATCTTTATTCAGGCGCACATCATGATTATTTGTGATATTTGGCAATGCTTTCATAGATATCTTCCTCTGTTATTGTAAACCGTGAATAAAACCGCGCTCACGAAGAGGGGTAAAGTAGTGATCTTCGGCAATACGTGTAAAATATACAGCTTCTGGAACACAAAAAACCTCTACCACGTCTCCTTTTTCCAAGGGAAAGTTTTCTTGGCCATCAATGGAGGCAAAAGCTTCTGTAGTGCTTTGATTTAATGTGACTTGCACAGATAAAGTGTGTGGTAAAACCATGGCAGGAAAATTACATAAATATGGGCAGATAGCTGTTATTAAAAGGTTATTGTTAGCAGGATGTACTAAGGGGCCACCAGCGGAAACGGCATAACCTGTAGAACCCACAGGTGAAGAAATAATAATACCATCTGCACGTAAATGACTAATATGCTCAGTGTTTACACTTACATCTAAAGAAACAACCCGTGAGATAGCACCACGGGTAATTACTACATCATTAATGGCATAACCTTGATTAATAACTTTTTTCTGACGACAAATTAGCCATTTCAAAGCCATGCGCTTTACTACACTACACGCACCTTGCAAAATAGCTGTAAGACCTTGCTGCCAATTGCTACTGGTGAGTTCGGCCAAAAAACCCACGCGTCCAAAATTAATACCCACCAAAGGGACGGGATTGGCAATGAACTTTCTAGCTACACCAAGCATGGTGCCATCGCCACCAAGGACAATGGCTAAATCTAGTTTTGTATTATGGTAAGAGAATGCATCTTCCATATCGGCAGGGGTATACAATGTATGTCCTTGCTCTTGTAGCCACGCAAAAATTTTTGTGGCAAGCAGAGCAGCCTCTGTATTATGTGATTTAACCACAATAAGAATATGTAGTGAATCAGTGCATGCATTCATAAATCTATTTTATAGTAAAGGGATTGAAACATCAAGATTTTTTTATCTCTTCTTATGAAAAATTGCATAATGATAAGAAAGAATATGCTCTAGTTGAAAAGATATTTTGTGCTTTTATACTTGCATAAACAGATAATTCCAGATAGACAAAAAATCAAATTTTTTAGGAGTCAGCAAGATGCAACAAAATACTTCCCTTCGCCGTAAAGAAAAAGAAAGAAAAGATGCAACATTTATTAGCCAAGTATTAGCAAAAGCAGAAGAAATATATATAGCTTTTAATACAGACGGTGCGCCCTATGTTATACCGCTTAACTTTGTATATATAGAAGGTAAGTTATACTTTCACTGTGCCAGAGAAGGGTATAAATTGGAATGTATACAGAAAAACCCTAAGGTAGGCTTTAGCACTGCTGTAGACATAAAAGTGCTTCCAGAAGATGCCACTACACTTTTTAAATCTATCGTTGGCACGGGGCATATGACCTACGTGGAAGATACAGCAGAAAAAGGCTTTGCTTTAGATGCTTTGGCTATTCGCTATCAGGCCCAATGTCAAATACCAGCACCTGCTAGCGCCATTGAAAGGACAGGTATTTTGCGTTTAGATATTGAAAACATCTGTGGGAAAGAAACGCTAACATCACCCAAAAAAGCTTAACAACCTTTTTTAAAAAAACACTGATTTAATGTTTTTTCACCCTTCAATGGGAGACTTATCTTCGCTAGTATTGTATATATATTTTGTATTATGCGTAGCCAGGAGGATAGTCTTCTTGTTAAGAGGATGAAAAATTTATTAAATCAGTGTTTCCTTTTTCATAACATCTCAAGCGAAAGAAGTTTTTACAAAGGGCTGTTGAGCTCATTGCGTGGCTTCCCCAAAACACCTCCTAACTAACGGAAGTGTATATTAAAATAGTAAAAAATTATAGTTTAGGCCGTGAGCGAACGTATTGAATATTTTCGTTTAACTTATCAATAACTTCTTGTTTATGCACATTGGGAAAGAGTACAATGGTTCCTGAGTGCACATAGTGAGCAGGAAAATAGTTAAGGGTAAGTGCGTAAACATCTTGCACGTCTTTGGGGCTGAGCTGTGTATCTCCTTGTTCCAATATATTTTTTAATT
Organism: uncultured Desulfovibrionaceae bacterium; assembly: GCA_964490475.1. Taxonomy (GTDB): domain Bacteria; phylum Desulfobacterota; class Desulfovibrionia; order Desulfovibrionales; family Desulfovibrionaceae; genus CAYJAD01. Next base: position 400 of record CAZBDD010000113.1, on the reverse strand, counting down.
CAAGCCGTATAGTGTATTCATTTCTGTTGTAAATGGCGTCAAAATCAATACCTTCAATGCTGTACCTTTGGCTAGTTTTAATCATAGTAAAAACTCCTTCCCTAAACAGATATTTTATAGTAATGTGCTTCATAGATACTAGCTAAAAATATTTTGAAAAGAAAGAATTTTTTTAAAGTATTTTTCAAGTAAACAGCGCATGTGAATGGCGTAGCAAAAAAACTTTGCTTTAAAAATTCACTTGGCAAAAGAAAGACTTTGTGCTAAAAGTAACAAAGTATGGAAGGTCGCAAGGGCGATTTTCTTTTTTATTAATAATTCAACAGAATACGTTTAAGGAGTTTTTCATGGCTGCACTTGTTATAGGACATATGAATCCCGATACCGATAGTATTGTTTC
>CAZBDD010000112.1:0-5625 GCA_964490475.1 uncultured Desulfovibrionaceae bacterium | reverse complement strand
AAACAGCTATTTTTTCGTTGGCTTTGCGGTCAAAACCGTAAGCAAGTGAAGCGGCGGTAGGTTCGTTGATAATACGCTTTACTTCCAAGCCAGCAATACGTCCGGCATCCTTAGTGGCTTGACGCTGCGCATCGTTAAAATATGCAGGCACGGTAATAACTGCTTCGGTAACAGTTTCGCCTAAGTATGTTTCAGCATCAGATTTCAACTTAGCCAAAATCATGGCAGAAACTTCAGGGGCGCTGTAGGTGCGGCCGTCCACTTCCACAGCGGCATCTCCATTGCTAGCGCCCACAATGGCGTAAGGGGAATGCTCTTTCCAGCGGCTTACTTCAGGCGTATCGAAGCGACGACCCATAAGACGCTTTACAGCAAAAATAGTACGCTCAGGGTTGGTTACAGCTTGACGCTTAGCAATTTCGCCCACAAGACGTTCTTTATCTGTAAAGGCCACAACAGAAGGAGTTGTGCGCCCACCTTCGGGATTAGTAATGCATTTTGGGTCTTTGCCTTCCATGACATAGACACAAGAGTTAGTAGTTCCAAGGTCAATACCTATAATTTTAGACATAAAAAATTCCTCCTCAGGATTCAAAAAAATATCTATACCTTTTCAGGATGATGTATAATTGAGGTTCGCATGGCTTTTTTATTCTTTTTTGCCAACGCTTTCTCCATGCGAAAAAAAATAAGTCATCTTCAAAGTTCGTCTAGAGGGCAAAAAAAAAAATTTCTATATTTTACGGACTAAAGCAATGAGAAAAAAAGAACAATCTGTAAATATAGGCCATTATAGAAAAAATAGTTATACGCATTTTATGAAGTATAAAGCGCAATTTCTGACAAAACACCCTCTTTAAGCAAGGCATCCCTATTAATACAAGCCAATCGATCCTCTTCATAGTGCGACACCAATAGTATATGTGCGGGATTATCTTTGCGCTCACATTGCATTTCTACCATTTGGCGCATGGCACTATAGGATTGTTTATCAAGGCCCGAAAAGGGTTCATCTAAAAGTAATAGCTGTGGCCTTGCCATACACAAGCGCGCCAAGAGCAAACGGCGCAATTGCCCCGTGGATAGCGAGCGTATGCGCCTATCTGCTAAAGCAAGCAATTGAAAATCTGCCAAAAGCTGCTCTGCACGCGCATACTCCTCTTCACTGTACTCTCTGTATACGCCTTGCACCCACTCAAGACCAGATAAAAGCAATTCAAGCCCAGTCACATCATAGCCGTAGCATTGTTGTTCTCTATCGCTTAAGAGGGCTGTACACGCCTGTATGCTAGCCAAGTCTTGCACAGGTATAAAGTCACTGCTGCCCTGTTTTTGGTAAAAACGTTGCAAGGTTCCGCCCCAAGCCACATACGTTTGCCCTGCCAGTAAACGTAAAAAGGTAGATTTCCCACTACCATTTTCACCATGCAGCATCCAATGCTCACCTTGCCGCCATGTCCATGAAATATCATGTAATAAAGCCTTACGCTCCAAATACACTGTTCCTTGAGCTATATGAATAAAGACGGGGCTAGCCTTGCTCTGCGTATTTTCTACTACAGAGTTTTTAAGACTATTATTTGCATTGTTTACAAGCCCCATCCCCCCTTGCTTTGCTGGTTCAGATGGCTCTTCAGCAGATAAACACCCTTGCTGTAAGGTGTACCTGTGCTGCACCCAAGAGGGAATACCATGGGGTCGGTGATCGGTAAAAATAAGTGTACAACCACACTCTTGCAATAAAGTAGTAAAATGCCGGCGCGTGGCAACATCTAGTCCATCCATACATTCATCCAACAAAAGCACCCTAGGCTTTTGCAACAAAGCCCGCCCCAAAAGCAATAAACGCAATTGCCCTTGAGATAAGGTATACGCCTCTTGTTGTAAAAGATGCGTAGCTTTTATATGTTCCGCCATGTTTTGCACAGCGTCATTTTGTGCAGCATCGGGGATAAAATGTAGTAATTGCCCATCAGAAAAAGCCGTCAACAATATGTCTTTGCCAGTCAAGCGCCACTCATGGCGTACATAGGCTTCTTGCTTTGCCGCAGATACAAGCGCTGTCATACGACGCCCCATAATAGGAGATTTTTCCGCCACACCCTGCACATGCCATTGTATGGGCTGCGGCGCACAAGAATCCTTTACAGCATCGGCCCATACTTCACCGCGCAGCAGGCGCAAAAAGGTTGATTTTCCACTGCCATTGGCTCCCACTATGGCACTGTGTTCTCCGGAAAAGAGCTGAAAGTCTATATGATGTAATACCTGATGGCACATTTTTTCATGCCGCAAGGTTACATGTGCGTCTTGCACATCAATAAGCAACTCTTGAGCAAACATTTATAACTCTCGTTTATGCATAATATTATTACAAAACCATACGCTATGATCATAGCCAAAAGAGCGTGCATAAGCTTCCAAAGCATCAAAATCAGCCGCCACATCGTGAATATTATGAGCATCGGAAGCAAAAGCTATGGGAACACCTATATCAGCTGCCACCTGCATAATTTCTTTACAGGGGTAAATTTCTTTACACATTTTGCGTAAACCCGCCGAAGAAATTTCCAGCGCCATGCCCTGTTTATGAATGGCTTCCACACTTTGTGCAGCCCATTGCAAATTGGCAGGTATGGCAATCCACTCCCTAAAAGTATCTATAGAAAAAATTTTTATGAGATCAAGATGCGCCGCAATATTGAATAAACCGCTTTCAGCCATACGCGTTAAAGTAGAAAAATACGCCACATAATGCTCATGACAATGATTTTTCTTTAAACTTTGCCAATCGGAAGCCAAGTCATCATAACCCCATGTTTGCAAAAAGTGCACAGAGCCAATAACATAATCAAAGTCATAGGCCGCCAAAGCTTTTTTTGCAAAGTCCACATCTTTTTCCATCCAGTCCATTTCTATGCCCAAGAGCACTTGCCCTGGGTGCGCTTCTTTAAGAGCTTGCACCTCAGCCACATATTGTGGGAAAAATTTATTTAATTTGTCCCTATATTCATTACTGTATGTATATTTATGCGGGCGCGGCGAATGTTCCGTAAAGCCTAAAAGTTGTATGCCTTTTTTTTGAGCACTCTCCCACATTTCTTGTGGCGTGTGTAAACCATGAGAATATAGAGTATGAGTATGAAGGTCTGCTGTTATCATAAAGAGCTCCTTGTTAAAAAATGCTTTACAAAGTTATCGTGTTATTTTGAAGCTGTAAATAATATGTATACATTAAAAAAATTTTTTACAAAAAACTCCACAGTGTAAAAGAGATATTTACATTTATACCATTCTTCCTGTAAACTTTTTAGCGATATATGCCGATTGTATCACGCGGATGGCTTTTGGTATACATTTTTATTTTGAAGATGAGGAGCACGGTATGTTTTGGAAAAACATTTCAATTCGTAATAAACTTTTAGTGTTTACTGGTGTTACATTATTATCTTTTGCTTGCGGTTTAACATACACTTTGCAAGGGTATTACCACCTTAGCGACAGTGCCCAAATACTCAATCGTCCGCAAGCACCTGCCCTTTTTGCCGCTTCTTCCTTGGAGCATGCCGTATGGGCTTCGCGCATTCAAGAGCATTTGCTCACAAAAAAAACAACTAAAATGCCTGTGAACCTCGACAGTCGTCGTTGTAACTTTGGTTCTTGGTTCAATAGCTCTTCACGAGCAGAAATAGAGAAAGATTTTCCCGAAACTCGAAAACTTTTTTCTGAGATTGGCGATTTACACGAATCTGTACACAATAGTGCTATGGAAATCCAACGTAAACTTGATGCCAATGACTTACAGGGAGCCATTACTATTTTTAAAAATAAAACCTCCCCCGCTGTTCAAGAAATTGGTAAGCTTTTAAGCAAAACCAAAAATATTGTGGAAACACGCGGTAACCCCTATGCCGCTAAAATTTCAAATTATGCTCACGAACATGCCATGGCTATACTTATTCTTGGCGGCATGTTCTTTATAGCGTTTCCCATTTTTTCTTACTTAATTATTAGCAGCATCACTCGCCCTGCCAACACATTAATGGTAGGCGCACAACGTATTGCTCATGGGGAATTTGTTCCCGTTGACTTAGAGCAAAATGACGAAATGGGAAACCTTGCTTCGTCTTTCAATAGTATGGTAAAAGATTTAAAGAAAAATTTAGGTTTGGCTCAAGCCCTCATGAATGGCATTACCATGCCTTGCATCATATGTGATACTCATGGCAAGGTCATTTTTGTAAACAGCATGTTACTTGAATGCTGGCAAGAGCCACGCAAACCCGAAGAGTGCCTTGGTCAAACTACAGGCAGTGTTTTATACGGCATGCCAAACCGCTCTACCCGTCTTGATAAAGTGCTTAAAGAGAACACTGTCGAACGCGATGCACAAGTGCATGTGGTTTTGCGTAACAATGAAGAAAAGTTTTTTAATGTTAACGCGGCGCCTCTACGCGATATGGACGGGGAACTTATTGGAGCTGTAGCATTGTATAGCGACCTAACAAGTATGTACAATCAACAATTACAAATTGAACTTTTAAATGATAATATTTACCTTTCAGCGAGTAATGCCAATAAAATTTCCAATCAACAAACACATGAATTGGAAAAACTTGTGGAGCAATTGAACAACACCTCACAAATGGCAAAAAATCAAGCGCAATCTTCACAAAATTCCACTAGAAGCTTGCAGCAAATTACCGATGCCATGCGCCAAATGGCTCAAGAAGCAGCCTCCACTCAAGAAGCAGCCCATGTGGCGCGTAGTGAGTCTGACGCTGGCATGGAGATTATTACGCAAACTATTTCTTACATTGAACAAGTCTCACAGCACACAGCGGCTGTAGCCCGCGACATGAAAGAATTAGACGCCTCAGCAGAAAATATTGGGCGCATTCTTAACCTTATCAAGGATATTGCCGACCAAACCAACCTGTTAGCTCTTAATGCGGCCATCGAAGCTGCCAGAGCGGGAGAAGCAGGACGCGGCTTTGCTGTGGTAGCTGACGAAGTACGAAAGCTGGCAGAAAAAACCATGGAAGCCACCAATGAAGTGGCAACGGCAGTGCATAGTATTCAAAGCAGTGTACGAAATTCGGTAACAAGCACTAACACCTCAGTGGATCTTGCACAAAAGTCCACTGAATTGGCCAATAAATCAGGCGAAAGTTTACAAAGGATTCGTCAAGTTACGCACAATTCTGTACAAAGCGCACAAAGTATTTCCGAAGCTACTGTTTCCCAAAGTCATGAATCAGAAGTGGCCTTGGAAATGCTCATACAAATTAACGAACAAGCCGATCAAACGCGGCAAAATATGCTCATATCTTCAAACTATGCTACAACCCTGCAAGATCTTTCTGTGAATTTACGAGCGATTATTGACAAGATGTGTGACGAAAGACGTAGTTGCGCGCGCTATGAATTTAGAGAAGATACCAGCGTTCGCTGGGATTCTGAAGAATTTGGCAACGGCATGACAGCCATTGTTAATATTAGTACCAGCGGTGTTTGCCTAAAAGCAGACACATTGCCAAACCATATCCCCATAGGCACAACTATTACCCTGCACACGGTGGGCGGCCCTCTTGCCCGCGTATTCTCCGCTTTAACAGCAAAAAT
>CAZBDD010000111.1:2329-5673 GCA_964490475.1 uncultured Desulfovibrionaceae bacterium | reverse complement strand
TCCTTGACTTGTGCAGGAAGCAGGCCTATTTTTTGAATGTGAATTTATTTTGTTGAAAACACAGTAAACCTAAGGAGAATTGTATGTTTGATAACATGATACTGGGCCAAGAGTATACACGCGAAGAGTTTAAAGAAATGGAAGGCCATTTACGCATGAGGTTGTTTGAGTTGCAAAAGCAATGCGAAGAACACAAGATTGCTGTATTACTGACTGTTTTGGGTGTAGACGGCTCTGGTCGCGGTTCTCTTGTCAATACTTTATCTTCTTGGGTAGATGTAAAAAAATTAAGCAATCATACTTTTTGGAATACCAATGATTCAGAAAAACATCGTCCAGATGCTTGGAAATATTGGGTGAAATTGCCAGCCTATGGAGAATACGGCATCTTTTTTGGTGGTTGGTATGATGAAATTATACGCAAAGCCTCCTACGGCGAAATTGATGAAAAAGAATTGCACAAAGATATGAATAAAAGGATGCGTTTTGAACACACCTTAGCCGATAATGGGTATGCATTAGCTAAATTTTGGCTGCATCTTGGGCAAGAAGAACACAGTAAGCGCCGTAAAGCCCGCTTAAAAGAGCAAGGTTCTTGTCGCTTTACTCCTTACGACAGAGAAAGTGAAAGAAAATATCCTCAACTTATTGAGACGGTATCAAAATGCATTACCATGACTGATAGAGATTTTGCCCCATGGTATATTATAGATGCGTATGATAAAAGATTTTGCCATGTATCTGTAGCTAAAGCTATTATTTCTCGTTTAGAAGAAGTTGTAGCGGAAAAAATTCTTGTAAAAACTGGAAAAGAAGTAAAGCCCGAAGCTCCAGTCAAAGAGAATAAAAAAGCTCCGGTAACCATGTTAGATAGGCTTGATATGTCTCTTACTTTAGAGCGCGATGCCTATAAAAAAGAGTTGAAAAAATTACAAAAAGAAGTTTTCCAGCTAAGTTTTAAAGCGTACAAGCATGGCATTTCATCGACCTTAACTTTTGAAGGATGGGATGCAGGAGGCAAAGGCGGTGCCATACGTCGTTTAGCTTCGGCTGTAGATTCGCGTATTACACGCATTATTCCTGTGAGTGCTCCTACTGATGAAGAATTAGCACACCATTATCTATGGCGTTTTTGGCGACACGTGCCTTTGTCCGGCTATGTCACCATTTATGACAGAACATGGTATGGGCGTGTATTGGTAGAGCGTGTGGAAAAATTTGCTAAGCCTGCAGAGTGGAAACGCGCCTATGCAGAAATTAATAGCTTTGAAGAACAATTGGTAGATGGCAAAAATATTCTCTTGAAATTCTGGTTGCATATCACAGCAGATGAGCAATTACGTCGTTTTAAAGAGCGTGAAAATACCCCATGGAAAAATTATAAACTTACTGATGAAGATTGGCGCAATCGTGAAAAGGCCACCGATTATAAAGTGGCAGCCGATGAAATGTTTATGCGCACCAATACAGATTATGCGCCTTGGCATATTATTCCGGCGAATTCTAAGTATTATGCGCGTATTCAGGTGTTGAAAATTTACAGAGACGCGTTGAAAGCTGCTCTGAAAAAGCATGGCAAGGAAGATTGCTAGTGCAATAAATAGCTATTAATTATTTCTTAAGTGGAGAAGGGGGACTTTTGCAAAAATGTAAAAGATTCCCCTTTTTATCTTAAGCTCTCCTCTCAATACGCTTTAATTATACCATAATTAAGACCTTTGCATAATATAAAAAAATGTTAAAATAAAAGTCCTGCATAATTCCTAAAATATTAAAATACATAGATTGCTTCGCTTCGCCTGCAATGACTTTCGTTGTAATATCAAGTCATTGCGAGGAGCAAAGCGATGCGGCAATTCATGCATTTGTAATTGTGCAGAGGTCTTTAATTTCTTTTTACTACAATATTAACTATACGAAACAGTAAAGGCTTTATTTTTTTATTGCGCTTTAAGGCTCTTACCAGTATTTCTAAGCCCATGAAAAATACTTACGATGCCATAGCTTTGTTCTCTGGTGGTTTAGACAGTATCTTAGCTGTTAAAATTGTTGAGGAACAAGGTTTAAGAGTGAAATGTGTACACTTTGTAACGCCTTTTTTTGGCAAGCCTGAACTATTGTCTCATTGGCGAAAAATTTATAATTTAGACATAAGCGCTGTATCCATTGGGCAAGAATTTGTACAAATTCTGCGGGATAGGCCTGAACACGGATTTGGAAAATTGTTAAATCCTTGTGTGGATTGTAAAATATTGCTTATGCGTGCGGCTCAAGCGCAAATGGAAAAATACGGTGCTTCCTTTGTTATTTCAGGGGAAGTTTTAGGGCAGCGCCCCATGTCACAAAGGCGTGATACCTTAAATATTATTCGTAAAAGCAGTGGTATTAACGATGCGCTGTTGCGCCCTTTATCAGCGCGTTTGCTCAAGCCTTCGCAGGCAGAACTTTCTGGCCTTGTGGAAAGAGAAAAATTGCACGCCATTTCTGGACGTGGGCGTAAAAAACAAATGGAGCTGGCAGCGTATTTTAATATACGCGAAATTCCTACGCCGGCCGGCGGATGTATGCTAGCAGAGCAAGAAAATGCCAGTCGTTACTGGATGGTGCTTACACGCCTAGCTTGCCCCATGCCGGAGGATTTTTCTTTGGCACATACAGGTCGGCAATATTGGGATGCAGAAGGAAAAGGGCAACATTGGCTTGCCATAGGGCGCAACGCCGTCAGCAATGCTGCTTTGCAGGAGCTTGTTCAACCTCAAGACTATGTGTTTCGCTTACGAGATTTTGCCGGGCCTTTGGCTGTGGGGCGATATATGCAAGGTTGGCAAAGAGAAATATTAGAAGATGCGGCAGCTTTTGTGGCTTCCTATTCACCCAAAGCTGTCAAAGCTGCACAGCAGAATAAAGATGGGCTGGTGGCTGTGATGTTGCGCCAAGGCCCACAGGGACAAGCAGAAGAAACGCTTTTTGTAAAACCGCAAAGGCAAACAACGCAAAAATGGCATGAACCTCTATGGGAAGACGCTAAAAAAGCAAAAAGAGAAGAAATATTGGCGCAAAACACTTTAGCAGAATAATTGCTAGCAACGTTGTCTCTTAGAAAAATATACTCTTTTACCATTGACCTCCTTCACAAATTAGGAAAAAGCTTTACATGTTTTTCATTATCATATAATATCTTCGCCTTGAAGATGTTCTTTGATAAAATACCTTAAATAGCATTCTATGGAATTGTGTTTGGAGGAAGTAATGGAACAAAAAGATATAGATTTTTTTCGTGAAAAATTAACCCTCATGTTGGAAGAAGCGCAAAGTAAGGGCGATTCCACCATTGAAGAGTTGAC
>CAZBDD010000111.1:0-2229 GCA_964490475.1 uncultured Desulfovibrionaceae bacterium | reverse complement strand
ATGCAAGAGGATATTTCTTGGCCTGAACCTCTACATGTGGCAGATGCTTGTGACAATTGGCGTCAATGGCCTGTGCTCAGTCCGGCTTTACGGCGCTTACTCCCCTTGCTTGATCCTTTAGATGCGCAAGCTTTACTCATGGACTTGGAAATGGGTGGTGGGGATTTGTATGTATATGAAACAGACCCTGTTGTGGAGGCTATGCCAACTGCTCAAGATGTACCGCGCATTAGCCCATGGCCTTTACCTCCTGTTTTACGGGGTATGCATGGGCATGAGAGCGTGTTTGAAAATCCCTTGGAGGCCACATCGCGGGTTGGCGATGCTTTGGTATTGGGGGTAGGGGCAGAAAAATTGCGTAGCAAGGCTGCTTTGCCACATCAACGTGAGGCGGCACGCTTGCAACGCCTTTTGGAAAAATTGCAGGAGGATGAAAAACGGCTTCAGAATATGGCAAAAGCGCAAGAGCAGGGACTTGTATTGCAAAGTATTATTTGGAAATATCCTTCGAATATAAAAGAAAAGCGCATAGAAACCGATGATGCCACTTATCCTGTCATAGAGTTAGACAGTCGTTTAACTGTGCGCGAAAATATGCAAGCTTTCTTTCATAAGGCCGGACGTGGTCGGCGTGGTTTGGAATATTTACAAAAGCGACGCCAAGAATTGGAAGAGCAAATGCTTGCCACACAAAGTTTGGCATCAGTGGTGGAAGCCGGCGCCCATAATTTAGTGAAGGCACAAAAAAGTGCTGTGCTATCACAAAAAACTTTACCTAAAGGTGTGCAGGCTTTTAAAAGTAGTGATGGTTTTATTATTTTACGGGGTAAAGATGCCAAGGGCAATGGGGCGGCTTTGCGAGCTGCGGCAGCTAAGGATATTTGGTTGCATGTGGAAGGTGGCCCAGGCTCTCATTGCATTATTAGGCGGCATTTTTCCGGACAAGAAATTCCTGAAAGAACCTTGCAAGAGGCCGCGAGTCTTGCCGCGGTAAAAAGTTGGCAAAGGGATAACCCCACGGCACAGATTTTATGCGCTGAAGTACGTCATATTAAAGCCATGCGCGGTGCGGCTTTGGGGACAGTGCGTATTGATAAAGTTCTGCGAAGCTTTACAGTGCACATAGATGGAGAAATTGAAAGTAAATTAGCCGTATAAAAGGCATAATGAAGCGTTTTTATAGAAAATCTTTCACTTGACCTTTGCCCTTGCTTTCGTATATATAGCCCATATAAACAGCTATATTATAACAATAGGAAATTTTTATGCGTACAGCATCCATAGGCATAACGGCTGAGGGTTGGCCTTGTATAGGTTTATGTGCTTTTACCACATTGAGTTTTGCTGTAATGGGTTGTTGGCCCTTGGCATTGGTCTTTTTAGTACTCACATGGTTTTCTTGTCATTTCTTTAGAGACCCTGAAAGAGTGGTGCCACAAACAAAAGATATTGCCGTAAGCCCTGCTGATGGACGTATCATTCGTGTGGACTTACGAAAAGACCCTGTGAGTGGCGAAAATCGCATTTGTATTTGTGTTTTTATGAACGTTTTTAGCGTGCATGTAAATAGAGCTCCTGTGGATTGTCAGGTAGAAGGTATTTACTACCATGCGGGTAAATTTTTGAATGCTGCATGGGATAAAGCCGCCACTGATAATGAACGCTGCGCCTATGCTTTAAAAGATGCCGATGGGAATCAGTGGACCATGGTGCAAATTGCCGGACTTATAGCTCGACGCATTGTATGCCGTTGCGATGAAGGGGATAATTTGCAAAGGGGAGAGCGCTTTGGCATGATTCGTTTTGGGTCTCGTGTGGATTTGTATATTCCTGATGATTACGTCAGTGCTGTGACCATCGGCGAACAAGTTTTTGCCGGACAAAGTGTCTTGGCACGGAAAAAAGTGTAATAAAGTTTTGCAGATTTAGGAAAGTATCTTTCTGAGATGCTTTAAGAAAGAGTACTATATGGATAAGAAGAAACCGCCACGCAAGGGTGTATATTTACTCCCTAATATGATAACAAGCTTGAGTTTGTTCTCGGGCTTTTTAGCCATTGTCATGGCCTCAGAAGGGCGCTTTGAAACGGCTGCTTTGGCTGTGCTCTTTTCTGCGCTTATGGATGGCTTAGATGGTAAAGTGGCAAGACTTACCAATACTGCCAGTGAATTTGGCATACAATACGATTCTTTGGCAGATTTGGTGGCCTTTGGTGTAGCACCTTCCATT
>CAZBDD010000110.1:0-5763 GCA_964490475.1 uncultured Desulfovibrionaceae bacterium | reverse complement strand
TGTTTCTGTTTTGCCCTTAGGTAATTTTGTGGTATCTTTTAATGAAGGTTGGTGTACATGGGTGATTTTATTCAACAGTTAATTAATGGTCTTGCCGTGGGCAGTATTTATGCTCTCGTGGCATTAGGCTACACCATGGTGTATGGGATTTTAAAACTCATTAACTTTGCACATGGGGATTTATTTACCATTGGTGCTTACTTGGGGCTTACTTTACTCGTAAGTGCGGGGCTTTCCGGCGCATTACCTGTTGAGTTGGCTCTTTTGGTAGTGTTTATCATGGTGGCTGTCTTTGTGGCAATTATTGGTTTTGCTTTGGAACGCGTGGCTTATAGACCACTTCGTACGGCAAATCGACTTTCTGCCGTAGTATCTGCTTTAGGGGCTTCCATATTTTTTCAAAATGCCATCATGCTCATCTATGGTGCGCGTTTCTTTGTGTATCCTGAAGAGGTACGACCTTCTTTTATGATATCCATTGGATCTTGGGAAATTCCAGGTATCCGTCTGCTCGTTATTTTAGCTTCTATCCTTTTAATGGCAGGTTTATATCTTTTTGTGCACCGCACACGCACAGGTTCAGCCATGCGGGCTGTTTCCATTGACCAAGGCGCTGCCCGTTTAATGGGTATTAACGTAAATCGCATCATTTCCATAGTGTTTATGATTGGACCCGGTCTTGGCGGCGTTGCCGGCATGATGGTGGGTTTGTATTACGGACAAATTGACTTTGTTATGGGCTGGAATTACGGCTTAAAGGCTTTCACGGCTGCAATTTTAGGGGGGATTGGTAATATTCCCGGAGCTATGCTAGGTGGATTGCTTCTTGGAGTAATTGAGGCCATGTCCGCGGCATATATCGCGGCAGCATGGAAGGATGTTATAGCCTTCTGTGTGCTTATCTGTATTCTTATTATTCGCCCCACAGGTATTTTGGGCGAAAGGGTGGCTGAAAAACTATGATGAATATACGCACTATCATTTCGCTTGTACTCATTGTTGCCGTACTTTTTATACCCACAGTTGCCAATAGATATTGGGTAGACGTGTGTGTTATGATTGGTATTTACGCATGGCTTGCCCTTTCTCTTAATGTTATCTTGGGGCAAGCGGGCCTTTTCCATATGGGGCATGCGGCTTTTTTCGCCATTGGTGCTTACACTACAGCGGTACTTAATACTCAATTTGGTATTCCTGTGCTTTATGTCATGCCCTTGGCTGGTATTTTAGCCGGACTTTTTGCACTTATTGTGGCACGGCCGATTATTCACTTACGTGGTGACTATTTGCTTATAGTTACCATTGGTATTGTGGAAATTGTGCGCCTGACACTTATTAATGACGTGGGTGGCTACTTCGGTGGTTCAAATGGTATTTTTGGCATTTCACGTCCGGAAATTTTTGGTTTTCGCATAGTAACTCCCACGCAATTTTATTATTTTGTTTGGGGTGGCGTAGCTGTGTCGGTATTGTTCTTTGCTTGGCTTGCACAATCGCGTTTTGGGCGTGCTCTTAACTATATTCGTGATGACGATGTGGCTGCCAATGGTTGCGGTATCAATGTAGCGCGTTATAAGCTTATTGCCTTTGTTATTGGGGCTTGTTGGGCAGGCACAGCGGGCACAGTGTTTGCTGCAAAAATGACCATTGTAACTCCGGAATCCTTTTCTTTCACTGAATCCGTAGTGTTGTTTGCAGTGGTTATTTTAAGCGGAGGCAGTCAACTGGGTGTTTTAATATCAACTTTCCTTTTCATAGGACTACCAGAATTATTACGCGACTTTTCTCAAGCTCGTATGCTCATTTTTGGTCTTGCCATGATGATTATGATGATTTGGCGCCCACAAGGCATTTTACCCCCTACTTTATATAAATATACCGTACGCTTCTTTAATAGGGATGGAACTCCAAAAGCTGTGTCGGACAAAGAAAGTACGGGAGGTAAGTCATGAGTTTATTACGTCTTGCCAATGTAACTAAAGTTTTTGGCGGTCTTACTGCCATGCAAGAAGTAAGTTTTGAAGTGGATCGTGGGAGCATTGTGGGGCTTATTGGGCCTAATGGTGCCGGAAAAACAACGGTATTTAACTGCATAACCGGTAACTATACTCCTGAAAAAGGTGATATTTACTTTAAAAATGAAAGAATTACCGGCGTACCTTCTCACATATTGGTAAAAAAGGGTATTGCCCGTACTTTCCAGTCCATACGCCTTTTCCCACGCATGCAAGCTGTGGAAAATGTATTGGCTGGTAGGCATTGCCGTATGACCAGTGGGGTGGTTTCTTCCATGTTGCGTTTGCCTTGGCAACGCCGTGAAGAAAAGGCTGCCTTTGACCGTGCCATGCAAGAATTGGCCTTTGTAGGTATTGATGATTTGCATTCCGAACTGGCAGGTTCTTTACCTTATGGTAAGCAACGTTTATTAGAAATTGCCAGAGCCCTTGCTTCAGACCCCGAAGTGCTCATCTTAGATGAACCTGCTGGCGGTATGAACGAGCAAGAAACAGCTGAACTTATGGATCTTATTCATGCTATTCGTAAGCGTGATATCACAGTATTGCTCATTGAACATGATATGCGTTTGGTAATGCATATTTGTCAATGGCTTGTGGTGCTGGAAAATGGTAGCGTTATTGCTAAAGATATTCCGGAAAATATTCGCAATAATAAGGCCGTCATCGAGGCATATCTCGGTGTCGATGATGGGAGTTGGTAGTATGGCGCTGTTAGAATTAAATGATGTGCATGTCAGTTATGGCCCTGTGGAGGTTTTGCACGGCATTAACCTAAAGGTAGAAGAAGGCGAAATTGTAGCTATTCTTGGAGCCAACGGTGCCGGTAAGACCACCACCATGCAGACCATTAGTGGTTTGCAAAAAGTAAAAAAAGGTGAAATTCTGTATAAGGGTAGTCCTTTACATACATTACACAGTTTTGATGTGGTAAAAAAAGGTATAACGCAATCTCCTGAAGGTCGGCGTGTTTTTGGTACCATGTCCGTGTTGGGTAATTTAAAATTGGGCGCTTTTACTATAGAAGATAAAGATAAAATTGCTAAAACCTTAGAGTGGATTTTTGAATTGTTTCCGCGTCTAGAAGAGCGCCAACGGCAATTGGCAGGCACTCTTTCTGGTGGGGAACAGCAAATGTTAGCCATTGGGCGTGCACTTATGGGGCAGCCGGACTTGTTACTTTTAGATGAACCTTCATTAGGCTTGGCGCCGCTGTTGGTGGGATCTATCTTTGAGGCCGTGCGCACCATTAATAAGCAAGGTGTTACCGTGGTTATTGTGGAGCAAAACGCTCGAGCTGCCTTAAAATTGGCCAGTCGCGGATATGTGCTTGAAGTGGGTAATGTGGTTATGGAAGATGATGCCAATGCCATGTTGCACAACCCGGCCATTCGTGAAGCCTATCTTGGTGGTCATTAATAGAACTTAATAAAGAGTAGGAGGGTAGGGCTTTTCGCCTTACCCTTTTTGACTATCATTAGAATTTCCCTGTTTTTTTGAGTTTATTGCATATTTTTTAAACTGATTGAGATAAAGAGCGTTTTTTACAAGCTGTAAAAATGTTTTTATTCTATAAATCAAACAGGAAAAGCATGTTTTTTCGTCCTAAAGTCTCTAAGCAAAAAACGCGCAAAGTTGTTATTGTAGGTGCTGGTGAAGTGGGGTATCACGTGGCCTTGCATCTTGCCAATGAACAAAAAGACGTTGTTGTTGTTGATATCAATGAACAAGCCTTAAAACGCATGGATGATACCATGGATGTGCAAACAGTGTGTGGTTCCGGCTCTAATCCGCATGTTTTGCACGATTTGGGTTTAAAAGATTCCGATATTTTTCTTGCTGTGACCAATAGTGACGAAAGTAATATTTTAGCATGCCTTTTTGCCAATACACTTGCCCCAAAAGCTCAGACTTTGGCGCGAATTCGTAATAGAGAATATTTGACCTATGCTAATATCTTAGAAAATCCTGCACTTAATATTAGTGCTTTGGTAAACCCTGAACACGAAATTGTGCAAAGCATAGATAAGCGCCTTACCTTGCCGGGCGCTGTGGAATATGGCGAATTTGCCGATGGACGCATTTGTATGGTGGCCATGAAAATACAAGAAGGGCCTCTTGTGGGAAAGAAACTAAAACTTTTTCGCAATATTGTACAAGAAGAACAAATTATGGTGGGGGCCATAATTCGTAATCAATCTTTGATTATCCCTTCGGGTGATAATACTTTACAACAAGGGGATGTGGCGTATTTTTTGTATCGAGCCACAGCACAGCCAGCTTTATTACAAGCGCTGAATCGTACCACGGGGGTTATTTCCTCTGTGTGTATTGTGGGAGGGGGGAGCATTGGGTACTGTATGGCAGAAGCTTTTGCTAAAAAAAATATTGCAGTGACGCTTATTGATCGAGACGCCACACGCTGTGCAGAGCTTGCCAACAGTTTAGAAAATGTAACAATTTTACACGGAGATGGCACAGATAAACGCCTTTTTGAAGAAGAGCACTTGTTGCAAACAGATGCATTTGTAGCTTTAACCAGTGATGAAAATACCAATATTGTTTCTTGTCTTTTGGCAAAATCTCTAGGTATGCGCGAAGCTGTTTCGCGAGTAGATAAAGCGGAATATCTTTCTCTATTGGGGCAAATTGGTATAGATCATAGCGTTAGTTTACGCTATTCGGCAGTGAACAGTATTTTGCGCTATGTTCGCCAAGAGGCCATTATATCCTGTGTTTCTGTGGGCAATGAAGCCGCAGAAATTATGGAAGTGAAAGTGGCGGAAAAATCATTTCTCGTGGGGCGAGCCGTCTACTCTTTGGGATTGCCCAAGGGCGTTCTTGTCCTAGCTGTTATGCGCCACAATGAAGCTTATATTCCTAAAGGGGATACTGTCATTCATGCTGGCGATGGCATTCTTTTGCTTGCTTTGCGCAATGTTGTGGGTCAGGTAGAGAAGATTCTTTCTTAATAGACCATGAGTAACTATTATGGCAAATATCATATTTATCATAGGCTTATTGTTATTGTGCATGGCATTGTGCATGACAAGTTTGCTTGCAGTTTCTTATTGGTATGGCGATGGAGCTGCGCATGGCATAGGCTTAGCTATAGTAGCTACGCTTGTGTGCGCTGCATTTTGTCTTTGCGCTTATTGGAAGAAAAGAGCAGGCTTTAGCCAACAAAAAGCATTTGCTACAGTGGGTCTGTGCTGGGTAATGACCAGCCTTGTGGGAACTTTTCCCTTTATGTTTACCGGAGAATTAAATTTTACCGATGCTTTTTTTGAAAGTGTTTCCGGTTTTACCACTACAGGAGCAAGCATTTTTCCTGATGTGGAAGTAGTTCCACAATCTTTGTTGCTTTGGCGTTCTTTAACGCATTGGCTTGGAGGCATGGGTATTGTGGTGCTTTCTTTGGCGCTCTTTTCCTTGTTAGGGGTAGGGGGAATGCAATTGTACAAAGCAGAAGTATCTGGGCATATGCCGGACAGGCTTACCCCAAGGTTGCGCGATACTGCCAGTCTGCTTTGGAAAATATATATGGCTATGACCTTTGTCTTGATATTGCTTTTATATATTGGAGGAATGGGCTGGTTTGATGCCATAAATCACAGCTTTGCCACTGTGGCCACGGGGGGCTTTTCAACGCGAAATGCTTCGTTAGCGGCTTTTCCAAGTGCTTTTATTCAGTGGTCAATAATTTTTTTCATGTGCATTGCTGGCATAAACTTTACGCTGCATTTAC
>CAZBDD010000109.1:0-5787 GCA_964490475.1 uncultured Desulfovibrionaceae bacterium | reverse complement strand
AAAGCCCAGACGCCGCCGAATGCGACCAACTCGTATCTACAGGCGAACAGGTTTCTATATCCCTTTTCACCATGTTGCTTAAGGATGCCGGCATTAAAGCTCGCTCCTTACTTGGTTTTCAAATTCCCATAACCACCGATGACAAACATGGCAATGCGCGCATTCTTTCCATTGATAGCAAGGCTTTATATGGATATTTAGAAAATCATGACGTGCTGGTGGTAGCCGGGTTTCAAGGGTGCACCGCAGAAAAACGCATTACAACCCTAGGCCGTGGTGGTTCTGATACCTCGGCTGTGGCTGTGGCGGCGGCCTTAGGCTCTGCCGAATGCGAAATTTATACCGATGTGGAAGGGGTGTACACCACAGACCCCAATATTTGCTCTACAGCACGTAAAATGGATAAAGTTTCCTACGACGAAATGCTTGAAATGGCCTCCATGGGAGCCAAAGTTTTGCATATTCGTTCTGTGGAATTTGCGAAAAAATATAAAGTTCCTGTCCGTGTACGTTCTACCTTTACGGACAATCCCGGTACCTTGGTAACTCAGGAGGATTCTACAATGGAAGCCGTGCTCGTTTCCGGCATTGCCTATGACAAAGACCAAGCCCGTGTCACATTGCACGGTGTGCCTGATCAACCTGGCATTGCAGCCTCCATCTTTGGCCCCCTTTCTGAAGGCGGTGTCTTGGTGGACATGATTATTCAAAATACCAGCCTTGATGGTATTACCGATATGACCTTTACTATTTCACGCAAAGATTTAGTAAAAACCCTGAGCATGTGTGAAAAGATTAAGGAAAAAATCGGTGCTCAAGGTGTGCTACACGATACTCTTGTAGCTAAGGTTTCTGCCATTGGAGTGGGTATGCGCAACCATTCGGGTGTAGCTGCTTCTGCTTTTAAGGCTTTGCAAGACGAAAATATTAATATTTTGATGATCAGCACCTCTGAAATTAAAATCACCATTCTTATTGAAGAAAAATATGTGGAGTTAGCTGTGCGCATTCTGCATGATAAATTTGGTTTAGATTGGGATATAGGCGCGTAATCTCACTCTTTTAACGACGCTGAGTACGCTCTTTTAAGTGAATAAAGCCTCCTGCACAATGAATTGTGCAGGAGGCTTTATTTTAAGTTTCATATCGTTTATGAAGACCTCTGCATAATTCAAAAGGCATGGATTGCCACGTCGCTGCGCTCCTCGCAATGGCTTGATATTACAACGAAAGTCATTGCAAGCGAAGCAATCTATGTATTTTAATATTTTAGGAATTACGCAGGACTCTTGATGTACTTATAAGACCTCTGCACAATTATAAATGCGTAGAGGTCTCAATTACGCAAAAATAGGTTGTCACAGTGGAACATACTTTTCAAAGATTTGCCATATTCATTTTGGAAAAGCATATAATTTGTGCTGCTAAACGCTATTTATTGAGCTTTATAAAAAAATTCTTGCATGGCCAGCTTAATTGTATTACGACCACCTATGACAGTCTATTACAATGTAATAATTTTAGTATGTAAAATGGTAAAAACTGTTTATGATACCGTGCGTAAAGCTTTTTATTGCACGCTTAAAGCATACATTAATGAAAGGGCATTGTTACTATGCTGTAACAATCTGTGATGAAAATATAATGACTTTTTTTTGCACATATTTACATGCGCATGGCGAAATTACAAGTGAATTAGTAGATATTTAGTAGGGGTTTATGATTAAAGTAAATAAGCAAGAGTCTGATGATTTTATACACCATATTTTGCGTGGTATAGATCTTCCCGTAGCGTGTTGGTCTTTATCTGGTGAATTATTGTATGCTTCAAAAAGCATTTTAAATATTTTTAGCTGCGCAACAGTAGAAGAGTTCTGCCAAAGGGTAGATAGTTTTTCGCCAGAAAGACAGCCATGCGGTACCAATTCGGTAGTGGGGAGAAAGGCGCATTTGCGCCGTGCCGCACTAAAAGGCGAGCACAATTTTTTGTGGACGCATATTTTACCTTCCTA
The DNA here is from genome assembly GCA_964490475.1 of uncultured Desulfovibrionaceae bacterium. GTDB lineage: Bacteria > Desulfobacterota > Desulfovibrionia > Desulfovibrionales > Desulfovibrionaceae > CAYJAD01. The sequence continues at coordinate 3,775 of CAZBDD010000109.1, read as the reverse complement.
TACGGGAGAAATACTGGTTGAATATACGCTTAAACGTATAGAATATAAGAATGAACCAGTTATTGTGGTACATATGGCTCAATCTAAAGATTTATTGAGCACTTTAAAAGAAAAATATGCTGTAGAAAAAAGAGCTAAAGCCATGGTGGATGCAAGCCCCATGGGTATTACTTTTTGGAATAAAGAATTTTCAGTTATTGATTGCAATGAAGTTATGTTGCAATTGGTAAAGGCTCCCTCCAAAGAATATTTTATCGAAAACACCTCTTCTTTTGATGCCTCCTTACCCACGCACACCTCCTTAGAGGGAATAAGTGCTTCACTTATTAGCCAAGAAGCCATTAAATCGGCTTTTAAAAAAGGTTTCTTCCAATTGCAATGGACACATCAAGCCTATGACGGTGAACTGGTACCTGTGCATGTGACTTTAAAGCGGGTACAATTTGGTGATGAAGATGTGGTGCTTGGGTATACACAAGATTTGCGTGAGTTGAAAGCCAGCCAAAAAGCCGCTGCAGATGCCACCGAATATATTCAAATTATGCTGGATACCATATCATTGGGAGCAAATATTTGGAATAAGGATTTTGAAAATGTGGCCTCTAATCGTGCTGCCGCAGAACTTTTCGATTTAAATAGTCCTGAAGAATATTTGCGCAGATTTCCAGACCTTTCGCCAGAATTTCAACCCGATGGTCAACCATCTATGCAAAAAGCTGTGGCCTGCATACAAGAAGCTTTTGATAAAGGCGAGTGCAAATTTGAATGGCTGCATCAAAAACTCACTGGGGAACCTGTACCTTGTGAAATAACCCTTATTCGTAAAAAGTTTCGAGGTGAAGAAATTGTGGTGGGTTATACCAAGGATATGCGTGAACTAAAAGCAAGTCAGCAGGCAGCTGCAGATGCTGCAGAATACCTGCAAATTATGCAGGATACCATATCGTTGGGAGCAAATGTTTGGAATAAAGATTTTCAAAACCTTGCCTCTAACCGTGCCGCCGCAGAACTTTTTGATCTAGAGAGTCCCGAAGAATATTTGCGCAGATTTCCAGACCTTTCGCCGGAGTTTCAGCCTGATGGGCAAGTTTCCATGCAAAAAGCTATTAATTGCATTAAGGAAGCGTTTGACAAAGGAAAGAAAAAATTTGAATGGATGCATCAGAAGCTTAATGGGGAGCCTGTACCTTGTGAAATAACCCTTATCCGCAAGAAATTCCGTGGAGAAGATATTGTTGTGGGCTATACTAAGGATATACGCGAGCTAAAAGCTAGTCAGCAAATGGCTGAAGAAGCAACAGAATATAGACAAATTATGCTAGATACCATGTCGCTTGGTACTAATATTTGGAATAGAAACTTTGAAAATATTGCTTCTAATCGTGCCGCTGCAGAACTTTTTGGTTTAAATAGCTCAGACGAGTATTTACAGCTTTTCTCCCGTCTCTCTCCGGAATTACAGCCTGATGGGCAAGTTTCTATGGATAAAGCCAAGGCCTATGTACAGGAAGCTTTTGACCATGGTCAATGTGTATTTGAATGGATGCATCAAAAGCTTGATGGAGAGCCTGTGCCTTGCGAAATAACCCTTATTCGCAAAGAATTTCGCGGCGAAGAAATCGTTGTGGGCTATACTAAGGATATACGTGAATTAAAAGCCAGTCAAAAAATAGCTTCCGATGCTACAGAGTTGCGACGAGTTATTTTAAACACTATGCCCATTGCTGTGACTTTTTGGAATAAAGAGTATCAACTTTTTGATTGCAATGCTGAATCTGTTTCCTTGTTTAATGCACGTAATAAAGAAGAAGTTATACAAAAATACATGCAACTTTCTCCAGAATTTCAACCTGATGGTATAGCATCTGAAGGTAAAGTAGAGATAGTTGTGCGTACTGCTTTTGAAAAAGGGCATATACGCTTTGAATGGATGCATCAAGACGTGTACGGTAATAAGCTTCCCGTAGAAGTAACGTTGATACGTTCTAGATTTCGTGGCGAAGACATTGCTGTGGCCTATTTGCGAGATTTACGCGAATTTAAAAAGATGTTGCATGAAATTGAAACAGTTCAAAAAGATTTGCGCAAGGCGAAAGATGCGGCTGAACAAAGCACCAAGGCTAAGAGCGAATTTCTTGCTAATATGAGCCATGAAATTCGTACTCCAATGAATGGTATTTTGGGCTTATTACATTTGCTTAGTGCCACCAATGTTCAAAGCGATCAAAAAGACTATGTTGATAAAGCATTGTATTCTGCTAATAATTTATTACGCATTATTAATGATATTCTTGATTTTTCTAAAATTGAAGCGGGTAAGCTGGAAATAGAAGCAACTCCCTTTACTTTGGAGCAAATCTTTAAAGAAGTACAAGATTTATACGCTCCTCCCATTAAGGAAAAAGGCTTGGACTTTATACTTCCTAAGGTGGATGTAGGGGTGGAATATGTTCTTGGTGACTCTTTACGTCTAAAACAAATTTTGTTTAACTTAGTCAGTAATGCCATTAAATTTACGAAAAAAGGACATATTAAGCTTGGTGTAAAGCCCATCTATTGCGCAGACAATGGTATTGAATGCTTATTTTCTGTTGAAGATACTGGCATTGGTTTAGAAGAAGGGCAAATTCAAAATTTATTTACAGCTTTTTCGCAAGCAGATACTTCCATAACACGTAAATATGGGGGTACAGGTCTTGGTCTTGCCATTTCTCGTAGTCTTGCACATATGATGCAAGGAAAATTATGGGTGGAAAGTGTCCTAGGTCAAGGCGCTACCTTTTATTTTACTGCTACATTTTCTTTATGCTCAAACTCTGCAGAGCTCAAAAAAGAAAAAGATATGAACAAGACTTTGGCGCAAGGGTCTGGACATCTTTTGCTTGTGGAAGATAATGAAATTAATCAGCTCATTGCCGAGGAGCTTTTGCGCAGTATGGGCTACACTTTAGATATAGCAAATAATGGGCAAGAAGCTTTAAACATGGTGCAGGAAAAAAACTATGATTTGGTACTTATGGATATTCAAATGCCTATCATGGATGGCCTGACTGCCAGTAAAAAAATTCGAGAACAAGCACGATTTGATGAAATGCCCATTGTGGCTATGTCTGCCCATGCCATGACCGGCGATAAAGAGATAAGTCTTGCACATGGCATGAATGATCATCTTACCAAGCCCATTGTACCGGAAATATTACACAGCACAGTGCAGTATTGGCTTAATAAAGTAATAAGAAATATGGCTTCCTCAGTTAAATAATTGATACCTTAATGTCTTTTTCAGTGACGACTAAATAGCAAATACGGTGTAACAATTATAAAAAAGGTCTTTGCTCAAAAAAATGGGCAAAGACCTTTTTAAAAATAAAGTTATTATACTATGTTACCACTTTTCACCAAGCTTTTTCAAATTGTCTTGGGCTAATGGTGAACCTGCTTTTGCAGCTATGCGAAAGAACTCAATGGCTTTGGCTTTATCTGCCTCTATCCCTGTACCGTTTAAAAAAGCTGTAGCAAGATTGTTTATGGCGCCAAGATGTCCTTGTTTGGCAGCTTCATTGTACCAAATAATAGCTTTTTCATGATCTTGCTTTACGCCAATGCCATTGCTATAGAATACCCCTAAATTAAATTGAGCTGAAGTATGGCCTTGCTCAGCAGCCTTTTGAAACCACTTGAATGCTTCTGTATCATCTTTTTTCACGCCCTTACCTTGATAGTAAAGACTTCCCAAGTTCGATTGTGCAGAGGAGTAACCTTGTTCAGCGGCTTT
>CAZBDD010000108.1:0-5831 GCA_964490475.1 uncultured Desulfovibrionaceae bacterium | reverse complement strand
CCAGAACTTTGCATACCTTCTTGCCAATAAAAATGCACTTCTTTAGCAGAAGCTAAAAGACGATGTAAAGTATGCGCCATAACACGTTCACGTTCTTGTAACCCCGGTAAGCCTATGGCACGTCGCAAAGCTTCGGGTAAAAGGGGATCTTGATTACTAAATCCCGGAAGGGCGTCTTCTGTGGCGTCTACAATAAGCACTTTATCAAAATGTAAAAGGCGAGTTTCTAGCATGCCAAGCACTTGTAAACCCTGTAGAGGTGCCGCCTCAAAGGGAACGCGCTCTGCCCCAATGTATTGTCTACACAGGGCAAAAAGTGTGGCTTGAGGCAATGTTTCTTGAGATAAGGCAGAATTTCTCAATGTGGGCACCACATGCTGCATAAGGCGGTACAAGCTTTCGGCATCTAAAGGGTAGCGTTGCCAAAAAGTTTTACCGCATTGTAAAAGTAATTGGCATACATCGCTTAAAACTTGCGCCATATGTTCTGTGGTATGCACAGCGCTGAAATTATCTAATAAACATGTAAAAATTTCTTGTAAACGCTCTATTTCTTGTGGTGAAGCCTTGGCTTGCCCTGTGTGCTCTTGAGAAGCTTGTAAAGAAAGGACTATGTCTTCCACTGAAACAAAGCGTGTTCCCTGACGTATAAAGCTTTCAATATGGTGCAAAATAGGCCGCAAAGAGTTGTCTTTTTGACTTTCTGCATCGTCGAGGACAGGTGCTAGGGGTAACATTTGCACAAAGGGATGGCGTAAACAATGGAGTATATGTCGCCAATGGTAACGGCGTTGTATGGTCTTTTCGAGGGGGGCATACTCTGTACTGCAAAGGGCGGATGGCTCTTCCTCATGGGCAAGGTGCTGTTGGCTATAGGCATTTCTGGAACCTTCTTGTAAGCGCAAAAGGGCTTCGATTAATCCAAAAAGTGAAGATTTTTCTAAAGGATAGCCCATGGACACATTAAAGTCTTGTTCCGGTAAATGATGCAATGTTGGCATAAGCAAAGAAGGCGAGGTAAGCACCACCGCTGTGCTTTGGCTTTGACGCAAGGGTTCTGCTTGTATTTCATTTTGTGCTGCCTTTGCCTGTTGCAACTCTTGCTGTAAGGCCAAGAGTTGAGAATGTACATCATATCCTGCCACAAAATGCATGCGTGGCTTTTGCTGTGTGGCCGAGGTGACAAGCTGTATTGGCGCTTTCCAGCGTTGTAGCCATGCGCTGTGCTCTTGGCAGGCCCAATGAATTTTTTCTTTTTTTTGTGTTTGTTGTAAAGCTAAATTCGAGTCGCTATGCCAACATATATGTGCTCCTTGCTGCCAAAAAGCCTGTAATAAAATATCTTCTGCCTTGGTTAGTGTAGAAAAGCCCACAAAGAAAACATGACTATTTTTGTCTGCTTGCGGGCGTAAGAGCGGCGGTATGGCAGCATCTGGTGACATCCTTTGTATATTTTGTGCTGTGCGCCATGCGTTTAAGCCAGCTGTGCTCCATTGTTCATCTTGTAACAGAGTCAAGTACTTTTTATGTATTTGCCCTAAAGCTCCTAAGAGAGCCGCAGCCATGGCGGAAACTTCGCCTTGCATGGCATGCATATCTTGCACGGGAAGCATTTGATGCATGTATTCTTCAAATAAGGCACTTAAGCGCAAACCCCAAGGCAGAAAAGTAGCTAAATCCATATGAGCAAAGGTGCGGGTATAGTCTTGCTGTTCTGAGTCTGCAGGGGCGTAAAAATCAGAAGCCGATAACGAGGTACTGGGTAAATTTTTCACTGCTTTATAGAGTAAATAGACAGAATCTAAACTTTCCGCTGTGCGCCATAGAGGCTGTGCTGTGCCTTCATGCCCTTGTAGCGTAAAATGGTGGTGTGCCAAAAGCATGGAGCGTAATTCTTCTAAAGTAAGCATGCGAGGCAAAAGAAAGGGGCCTTTTTGCGCGGCTGTTGTACGGAAAATTTCTGTTAAATAGCGTCGTGGCCTGTTATGCGGCATGATGATAGTGGCGCGATTTTCTTGGCAGTGATGCATAATATAGGCGTGAACATGCTCTAAAAAAGGAACATCCCAAGGGATAAGGGCTATGGGCGGCCCTTGCTGTGTACCAATGCCGTGCGCATTGCTATGAATATCTTGCTCTGTTTCATTTAATAAAGAAAGGAAGGATGCAGACATATTAACACTCCCCTTGCCATAGGGGCGCAGCAAGACTATCAGACTGCCCCTGCGCATAGACCATGCGGCATTGTTGTAAATCTAAGTAAAGAAGTACCCCTTCACTGGCATAAGGTGCAGTAATATTTTGGGGTATGGCATCCAATAAAGATAAGTAGCGGCGTAATTGTGCTAAATGTTCCACATTCTCTTGGCCTGTTTTGAATTCTATCACACGCCATCCGTGTTGCTCTTGAGGGGGAATGAGTAAATCTACTCTATGTAATTTTCCTTCTTGATCCACAAGTGCCTGTTCAGGTAAACCTTGTTGTGCCCAGCTCATGGCGTGTGGAAGCTTGGCATACCATGTGAGGGCTTGTTCAAGTTCTGCTGTCAACTGTGGACTTAAGGTCAAAGGCAGAGCAAAGGTTTGTAAGCCCCATTGCACGGCATAGGCTATACCTTGCTGTATATCTTTGGCAGAGGCGCCTTTTTGCAAAACGCCCATGTTTTGAAAAATTTCCAAACAGTGGTGCATAAGCAAACCACGATTTTTGGCGCTGGGGCTTGCCTCTAAAAGAAGCTCCTGTAAGGGATCTCGGAAAATTTTTAAACGCGGCAACCATTGCATGAGGGGCGCAGAGGGGTGGGGCGCAGCAAGAGTTTCTGTTTCTGGCTGTGCTTTTATTATTTCAGAGTCCGCATCTTTTTGCATTGCTAGGCTTGCGCACGAATGCGATACTGCATCGTACTCCTGATGTTCTTCCATATCTTTCACAATGGGGATACCAACTTCATAGGGCAAAGACATTTCCACCGCCGCAAAAAGAATCTCCAAAGCATTGGCAAGGTTTTTTCTTTTTTTTGTGGCATCTGTGTAGGTATGAAAAAGATAGAGCTCTTCTTGGGCTCTGGTGCTGGCCACATAAAACACATTTAAAGCTTCTAAGGCGCCTCGTGCTTGAGCGGTATAATAGGCTTTACCGGAATATTTTCCCCTTGGGGCCAGCATATGCAAACCTTGCACTTCATGGACTAAAAAGGCTTCGCTGTCTTTATTTTCAAAATTCAACCATGGAATAATAACTACAGGAAATTGCAAACCTTTTGACTTGTGTACTGTCATAATATGCACTGCGTTAAGATTGGCAGGGGTAGGGGCTTTTTCTTTATCGCCTTCTTTTTCCCAGTAATCAAGAAAAGTACCTAATGTGCCAAAGCTTTTTTGTTCCGCGCCATGTAAAATTTCTAAAAAACGCCGTAAAAAAGTAGTTTCTTTGGGGAAACGTTGGGGCAAGCACCACAAAGTGTACCATTCCTGCATACAATCGTAAGGGCTGAGCACTTGTGCAGAGCCGTAAAAGGGGGCGAAATAATATTCCCAAAATTCGGGCCATTGCTCTTTAAAGGCTATATATAAAGGTCGTACAGGTTTTTGTTGGCGCTGATACACTATAAAATGCTGTAGCTCCTGCAAAGAAGGAGCCGACACTGTGTGCGGTAGAGGGTTTTCTTCTCCTGCCAAGGCACAACGTAAAATGCTGCCCGTAAGCACAATCCAAAAATGCATGTCATCTTGGGGGCTTTGTAAAAAATATAATAAAGCCACACTTTCTTCTATGAGTGGATGGGTATGTAAAAGTAAGCTATTTTCCGTAATGGCAGGAATTTGCCATTCTAATAACCATTGCGCTACTAGGGAAGCGTGTTGATTTTTACGCACCAAAATGGCTACGTCTCCCCAAGGGTGACGATGACCAATGTCATCCACAAGAATTTCTCTAAGGTTGTCACACACAGCTTCTTCAAGCTCGGCGGTATTTTCTCCATGTACCGGCGTAATACACACATAGCCCCCTTGGGCATTATTTTTTACCTCTTGGCGAGCCTTAGTAAATGTGTTGGTAAGAGTATTGAGGCTGGCATCAAAAATTTCTTGTGGGCAATCTGCGCTGAGCAAAGATTGTAAAAGAGGCGCTGCTGTAGTTGCGTCGCTTAATGCCGTGAATAAAGAATTATTAAAATTAACAATGGCTTCGCGGCTACGCCAATTGGTAGGCAGACTGTCAGTGTCAGGGGTACACATGCAGGTGAGCTCTGGGCTGTGTAGTACCTCATCAAAAAGCGCTGCATCGCCGCCACGCCAACCATAAATAGCTTGTTTTACATCTCCCACCCAAGTGAAAGACCCTCCGTGGGATAAAGCTTCTATCATAAGTGGACGCAAAGCATCCCATTGCTCTCGGCTTGTGTCTTGGAATTCATCTAAGAGCACATGATGTAAAGCATTGCCAAGACGGCAAAGCGCCGAAGAAACACCGTATTGAAATTCTAAAATATCTTTGGCATAGCCGGGTATTTTAGCATGAGCTACTTTCTGCTCTTGATCTCGCAAAGAAGTAATCTTTTGCACAATTTCTTTGGAGAATTCTAAAAATGGATGGAGGCGTATGGCTCTTTGTAAAACTTCCCCTTGTTCTTGCATGATTTTAGCACTGTCTAAAAGATCTAAAAATGTTTTTTCTGCCAAGGCAGAGGCTTTTCCTTTGCTGGCTTTATTCAGGCATTGGTCAAGTTCAGTTTTATGTACATAGGTGCTGCCCAAAGCACTAAGATCCATTTGTGCGCATTTGAAAAAAAATGTTTTGGCATGAGCGGCTACGGCTAAACCTTCATCTTCAATTATTTGCAGCATGTTTTTTCCATGGCTCTGAAAAGTTGTACGCATGCCGGTGTAGGCAACTTCTAATTCATGCTTCGGGCTTAGTGGCGGTAAGTGCTCGGTAAATTGCATGTTTACTAAAGGATACAATGCCTCAACCATGCGTGCCCCCACGACAAAACCTTGCACATTGGCATGAAAAAGCAGGGAATGACACATGTTTTCCAATAAAGAGAGCATGTGAGCATCCCCAAATTCTGCTTGCTCCAACACAGCTTCAAAAATGGGATCCATAAGTTCCTTGGTATCAAAAGAACTTTCAAAATCGGGAGCCAAGCCCAAGTCAAGGGCAGAGGTGCGCACAATCAAATGCAATAGGCTGTCAATGGTGCGTATGTTTAAGGTGCTGTATTGGCGTAGAATAATATCAATCCACGCTGTGGCTTTTTGGCTATCCATGGCGGGTGGCGTGGTGCTTGCTTTTTCTAAAGCCAGTTCTTTGAGGCTTTTGAGCACCCTTTCTTTCATTTCTTTAGCGGCCAAATTGGTAAAAGTAATGGCCATGATGTCACCCCAAGAAGGGGGATTTGATGAGGTCGTTTGTGCAGAGCCTTGGTCAAGAGAGGGGGCATTTGCTCTGTCTGGCGCAGAAAACAGGCATTGCGGCGCATGTGCCTTCAAAGGGCTTTGAGCTAGTAAAGATAAAAAGCGTTGGGTGATATAATGGGTTTTTCCGGAACCCGCCGAAGCCTTTACTTGGCGCATGTGCGGTACAAGCATACTCTACCTCTTTGTGTCATTGGCCAAGCTATTTAAAAAGTGTACTTTACGAGATAGGTTCCTTTTTCGCCTGCCTCAATTAAGACGCATTACGCTTAGTAAGAACTGTTTTTCTTGTAAAGTACACTTTTTGAACACCCTGTAAATGATATGCTTTTCTTTTTTAATAAGGAATTAACGACAGCAGTGCTGAGGCAACATGCCTTGCAATCTTCCCTGCCCTGTGGATTCAAGCA
>CAZBDD010000107.1:3423-5868 GCA_964490475.1 uncultured Desulfovibrionaceae bacterium | reverse complement strand
TAATTCAGCTTATGCTAAATTATGTTGTATCACTGCGCCAAAAAGCGCGGTTTTTAGCTTGCTCCGGTGACTACGCCACCGCGTCAAACTATCGTTTGCCGTTAGAAGCTACTCAAAATATCCTATCGCGTAATTATGAGATAGCTTCTAGAGCGTGTTCACATAAGCGCCCTTTCGATTATCTCTGCGTCAGCTTTTACAAGCTTTTTCGCCTGTATACACCCCTCTTCACTTCCTTAACTGCCTGTTAAAACTTGCTCATCTTATGTAAACAGACCACTAAGGAGAAACACGGGATATTTTTATACAAGCATACCCCGTGTTTCTATTTTTTACAACCTATTAACGCATATTTACCTTAATGCTTTTGGGTATCGTAGCTAATTGCGCCTCGGTAAAGCCGTCTTTAGACACAGTCAGTACTTTTACATTAGGAAATTTTGAAAGAACAGAAAAGTCTGTAATGCCTGTGCTTTTTCTCACAGTAATAGTTCGTAACTGTGGCAGATTGTCCATTTTTTGGAAATTCTCAAGCTTACTATTTTCTAACTCTAGGCTTGTAAGCTTTGGCAAATCTTTTATAAGCGAAAGATCTACGGGTTTTGTGTTTTCGCCATTATTCATATATGTTAAATCAATAACACCAAGATTTTTAAGACCTTGCACTGCCAAATTGTTCGTCGTACTATTGCTCAGTTCTAACCTTTTCAGCGCAGGTAATTTTTGTAAGAAGCCAAAATCAATAAGGGGATTTTCTTTGCCATTATTTCTAAGTATATACAGATTTTCTAATTTGCTTAGATTTGCAATGGCTTCAAAACCTGTAACCCCTTTATTGTTATCTATTTTTAAATATGTTAAATTTTTTAAATCTTTAAGAAAAGCAAGGCTGCCCACAGGAACTTTCATATTCCAAATTTGTAGAGAGTTTAAGTTAGGGGCATTTTTTAAAGGTGTGTAATCGGTAACGTATTCAGCAAAAAAGTCCATTTTCTCTAGCTTTGGCATATCCTTAAGCCATGCAATGGAGTCAAGCTTTGTAAGTCCGCCCCAGAATATTTTTGTTTGATTTAAAGCACCAAGGGTGGAGAAGTCTGCATCTTTTACAGCGTAATACATAAAACGATTAATACTGGGCAATTTTGCTAAAGGACTAAAGTCTTTTAGAGTAGAACCATAAAAGCTAATGTCTTCAATCTTTTGTAACTTGTTAAGAGCTGAAATATCTGCAAACTTTCCATATTTAAGGTTAATATTACGCAATCCTGGCAGAGCGGCAACCAAAGCATCTAAATTAGGCACATTCACATAATCTAATGTTATGGTGTAAATATTGGGGCGCGTGGGTAGTCCCTCAACGGAAGTCAGCCCCTCAGCAGCAAGGGTAATGCTATTAAGAGCGGTCATTTTGCTCATCCAAGTAAGATTTTGCCCTGTGGCATCATATTGAAGATCAATTCTTGTTAGGGTTGTTATGCCGGAAAGAGAGCTAACATCTTTAACTTTAGGGGTTTTAGCTTGAATTCTGGATACTTTTTTCAAACTTGCCAATGGAGAAAGATCTGTGACGCTATCACTAAATATTTCTACATTTTCCGCATCAGGAAAGGCTTGTACAAAGGTCACAAGGTCAGCATTTTGAACTTTCCTAAGCGTAAATTTTGTATTTGCCATGACAACTTTTTTTTCTACTTGCTGTTTTTTTGCCGCTGCAATATTTTCAGGAGTGATGCTTTCTGTAAAATTAGTTGCACTTTTATTTACAGAAAAAGATGGGGCGGCCAGTGCTGTAGTTGATAAAATTAGTACCATGCCTAAAGATGCTAAAATACGTTTGATACTCATGAAAAAACTCCATTGTTAAAGGGTTTTGCTTCTCTAAGCTTTAGGAATCACAGATTTAATAAGATTTTGTTCTCTACTAAGGAAGATACAACTCCTTAAGTGTGCATAATAAAAGACATACATGCAGTTTTAGTTAAAATGAGTTTGAGAAATTTGTGTTCGTAATTTCGGTGTGCTATTTTCTGCAGACATATCCCCCTCTTGCTACATGACCTGTAAATTGCTAAAAAAGTGATTACCCCACACAGAGAGAAAAATTACCTAATCGAAAACTAATACATTTAAAAAGTTTTCCATCCTCTTTAAGATGAAATTTTAAAAAATTAGTAACAAATCATCTTTTTGACTAGGTCATCACTGCAATGATTTTCCTATGTAAGTATAAAAAAGGAATCTTTGTAGGATTTTATGCTTTCTGCTAAAAAACACCATCTTTTTAAAAACTTAACAAGACTACATCATTAAAATTCATCTTTGTGATGACGTATATAAGCCCCGTTTTTGAATGAAAAATAAAACAGAAGATAGATATTTCTTAGCCTTAACAGACTGTTAAGAAGACATATTTACCTCCCTCTTTGAATGGTGAAATTTATGTAT
>CAZBDD010000107.1:0-3323 GCA_964490475.1 uncultured Desulfovibrionaceae bacterium | reverse complement strand
AAATAATTGTGCAGACCCCTTATATGAGAAGTTGAAATGATAAAAAGATATTTTTGATTTGCAGGTTGAAACAATTAATTGTATACTAACCTCATATGATAGGAGAATTAGTATAAAAACCATTAAAAATCAGTCAAAAGTATGGACACAAGAGCATATACCCAAAAAGCATCGTGGACACCTAATACAAAGGCAGATTGGTCACATCCCTACTTTTGGGCTCCCTTCATTTTAATGGGAAATTGGAAGTAACAGCCAGCTATTTTCATAGATACCAGATAAAACTAAAGCCGGAGTTGTAATTTTCCCTTGAGATAGTGCATTTTTTAGCTCTACCAAAAAAGATAACGGGGCAAGCTACTTATAAAGCTACTCATTCAAATGTATAAAAACACTCGTTAATGACTAAAGAATTATGATTATATACAAATATTTGCCTGATGATTAAAAACTATATAACAAGTCGAATTTTATTAAAAATATTCAAAGCTGAACATTCAAAAACGAGTTATTAAATTTCAATTAAGTATAGCAAAAAAATTAAGTGGAGGGATTTCAATGCAAAAAAAACGTATATTTTTGATAGGCATGTTAGCGGTGCTTTTATTATGTACTGTGGCGATGGCTAAGGAATATCCTCAAAATCACACCGTATACCGTTTGTACTTTTGGACAGAAGCTAGCGTTGAGGATGTGAAAAACACATTGCAAGACGGCTATAATATTAACAGTGTGGATATATGGGACACGGGCTCTGAAGGCGTAACCGTTAGGGGGTATAACCTTTTGGCTCTCGCATTATTTTATGAGGCTAAGCTACCAGTGCTTGAATTTTTGCTTAAAAATGGAGCTAGGGTCACCGGAAATGCCATGTATCATGCTACCGATATTCCTACGGCAAAGCTTTTTATCAAATATGGTGGAGATATAAACGCCTTAAATGATGAAAATAGCACGGTTTTACATAATGTTGAACTTATGGATGTGGCTACGCTTAAGTGGTTTTTAGAAAATGGCGCTGCGCCGGATGTAAAAAATATTAAAGGCGATACGCCGCTTTCACGAGTGTATGATTGGACAGACCCCTTTGATAAAAAAAAGGCCGACCTGCTCATAAAAGCCGGCGCAAAGCTTGGTGAAGGCAAGTGGCCACGCGAGGTTGGGCTTCCTAAATATTCGGTGAAAAAAAATACGCTTAAAAATTATAGTATTGAGCATAATTATTGCAACAATGATTTTTGGCGTGTGGCTAGCCTTAAAGATGTGGAGCAAAGCTTCATCAAGGATATAAACCTAAGCACTATGAAAGAGTCTCAGCTCCCCTGCGATATGCTCTTTTCTGCCGTTTCCTATACCAATGACCCTGCTGTTATTGATTTTTTCATAAAAAATGGCCCTCCCCTTGATCATGGCTTTGCCGTTGTAGGTGCGGCCACTAATCCCAATCCTCAAGTCTTTGAGCGTCTTCTAGAAAAAGCCAATGCCGAGCAGCGAGAATCCTACGCAAATTATATGCTTTTTGGCATACTGAATGCAGGTATGCTAGAAAATCTGCATGTTTTGTTTAAAATGCTCCCTGATTTTCCTAAGGAAATAGATAAAGAATATTTAAAGCAAGGTATTGAGGATTTTTATTATGATATGGGCGAGACGTCCAAAGGTAGGCCGGATAGAGTCAAGGTACTTAAGGCCATTGAACGTGCGCATGCTCAGGCCATACAATTAAGCGAATCACGACTTAAAATGTATACCCAAAATGACACTTTTTTTGATACAGCATTTTGGAGCAAGGCCAGCGTGTCCGATGTGCAAAAAAATATAAAAAAAGACTATGATATTAACAGTGTAAACACATGGACTGACAGCAATAACTCCTATGAATATCGCGGGAAAAATATTCTTTTGACTGCCCTTGTGCAAGGGGCAGACAGTGCTGTTTTGGAAGAGCTTTTGAAAAATGGCGCGCGCATGGATGGCGGGGTCATGTGCAATGTGCGAGATTTGGAAACCCTACAATTGTTCCTTAAGTATGGCGGGGATGTAAATGCCTTGGACAATGAGAATAATACCTTGCTAAGCAACGCTTTATCTCTTCCTTTGCCCATGGTGGAATTTCTTTTGAAAAATGGTGCTGAGCCTAATATGCGGAATTTACAAGGTAATACCCCCCTTTCCATGCTTTACGATAATGAAGATGCAGAGCAAGAAGATTTGCAAGCCAAAAAAGATTTACTCACAAAAGCCGGGGCAAAGCTTGGACAAGGTATCGCGCCACGCAAGGCCGGCGTCATAAAGTATGAAGTGAAGAAAAATATTCAAGAAGATTACAATATTATGCATAATTATTATAATGCGGATTTTTGGCGCGCTGCAAGTCTTGCCGAGGTTAAAGAAAGCCTCTTAGCAGGCAAAGATCTTAATGCCACAGAAGTGGACGCATGGAGCAGATCCATTTTGTATTTTGCCAGTGCGCATGTGGATGACCCTGCCATCATTGAATTTCTTATAGAAAATGGTGCCAAGGTAGAGGGCGATGTATTACGCGGCGGCGCCATTAACACCAATAGTAAAATTTTGCAGGCATTGCTCAAATATGCGGATGTAGATGATACAGATTTTAGTACGCCGGCACTCATGTCCATTGAGGCAGGTCTTACAGAGAATTTGATGTTGTTGGTAAAAAAATTCCCTCCGCTATTGGAAATGGACTTATCTGCCGATGATCCGGACAATGATAGCTTTGAGATTGTGGTGACCAAGGGCAGGCCGGACAGAGCCGCGCTGGTCAAAGCCTTGAAAAAGGCGGAAAAACAGGCTAAAAATCAATAGCGACATTATAATTAATTACAGAATATTATAGCTAAGAAACACTAATTAATTGTACAGAAGTCTTAACTTGTCTTTCGCAGCCATGTGCGGCATAATAAATATGAGGTGCTACGACATCTCAAACTAGGTTTACTATGTTTTGCACTATTAGGAATACCTTACCCTGTTAAAGCCAAAGAATGCGTACCGCTTTTTACAAAAAAGGAATAAAAAATAATGCTTTTAAAATCAACACCTTGCACATTATTATGCTTGGTTTACATTTTTACAAGTGCTCTGTCTTTTGCCGCTGAACAAAAAGCAATGACAACATTTGCCATTTTAACACCCGAGCAAGGAACAGATTTTGGTTGGAATCAGCAAGGTATTGTTGCTGCAGAAAAAGTAGCAAAGGCTATGGGGCTTAAAGTTATTATGGCGCAAGGTCTGGGCTATGGGGATATTCGTTCTAATATGCGTGAGCTTGCAGCCGATGGAGTAGGGTTAATTTTAGC
>CAZBDD010000106.1:0-5877 GCA_964490475.1 uncultured Desulfovibrionaceae bacterium | reverse complement strand
TGCGAGGAGCCTAGCGACGAAGCAATCCACGCATTTGTAATTGTGCAGAGGTCTCACATTGAGAGTATTTGTTATGGAAAAAGCGCTTATTATCTTATTTACACGCTATCCTGTGCAAGGCCAAGTAAAGACCCGTTTAATTTCTGCACTGGGTGCTGCAGGTGCTATGCAAATGCATAAGCAGATGACAGAATTTGCCTTGCAGGAAGCCTTGGCTACAGGGCACCAAGTGCAAGTGCACTATATGGGCGCCGACGAAAAAAGTATGCAAGAATGGCTTGGTGATAATGTTATATATGTGCCGCAAGGAGAAGGAGATATAGGCCAGCGCATGCATGCAGCTTTTCAGCACGCCTTTAGCACGGCAACGCCAGATACAAAGGTATTGCTTATGGGGTCAGATTGCCCTGATAATAGGCGGGATAATTTGCTACATGCTTTGGCATTATTAGATACGGTTTATTGTGTTCTTGGTCCTGCTACGGATGGCGGCTATTACCTTATGGCTTTGCGTGGAGATGAAAGTATTGCTAAAAACTCTCTTTTTGAGGATATAGCCTGGGGCACCGATGTTGTTTTTTCGCAAACAGTGGCTAAAGTTGCGCAATATGCTACGGTGTCTTGTTTGCAAGATGTTGACTTTGCAGAAGATATTCCAGCTAAGATTTCTGTTGTTATCCCCACATTTCAAGAGGAACAAAGAATTGCCAAAGCTATTGCCAGTGCAAAAGTGGGCTTTGACGTAGAAATTATTGTTGCCGATGGCGGAAGTAGCGATAAAACTTGCGCCGTGGCGCAAAATATGGGAGCCAAGGTTTTTGTGTGCCCTCAAGAACAACGGGGCAGGGCGCAACAAATGAATTATGGTGCACAGCAAGCCACTGGAGATATATTACTTTTTTTGCATGCAGACTCTTTGCTACCTCTGCAATGGGATAGAGAAGTACGTCGGGTAATTAAGCAAAGCAAAGACCCCATACTTGGCTATTTTCGTTTTGCTGTCAGTGGTGATTTTTGGGGAAAATCTTGCCTTACATGGGGAACAAATGTGCGGGCAGAGCGTTTTTTAAAGCCTTATGGAGATCAAGGGCTATTTTTACGCAAGAAGGATTTTTTTGCCTTGGGAAGCTATGCTGACGTACCTATTTTGGAAGATGTTTACCTAGTAAATGCTATGAAAAAAAAGGGAAAGCTTTGTGCCCTTTCCCTTCCTATGCTCACATCAGGTCGGCGATGGCAGAAGCGAGGTTTTTTGAGAGTAACCTTATTTAATCAAGTGGTACTTATGGCAGCAGCTTTTGGAGTGGATTTGAAGAAAATACGTAAGGCGTATAGGGAAGGAAGGCTGAGGGCTTTATGGGAGTAAATTTTATGGGTAGTATATTAGTGATCGTCGTTAACATATGAACTTCCTTGATAAAATCAAAAATTCTCAATTTAGCGACACTCTCAAAAAGTTTATGAAAAAGGCAACTTTAAGATGGAGTAGTATATAAGTTTTGAGACCTCTGCACAATTCAAAAGGCATGGATTGCCACGTCGCTACGCTCCTCGCAATGACCTGATATTACAACGAAAGTCACTGCGAGCGAAGCAAAGCATCCATGTATTTGTAATTGTGCAGAGGTTTCGTTTTTATGGCGCTGTAATTAATTCATAGCCGCTATCTTTTTTCTTCAGTACAGAAGCCCCTTGGCGACCAATATGCATGCCTGTTACTTTAATGTTATTTTTTTCAATATAATCAAATAAATATTTTCTTGTTTCTATGGCTTGTTTTGGGTCTACATCATAAATGACGCCGACCTCAGGCTGTGCTAATTGAATGTTTTCTGCATGTACTATGTCTCCCCAAATGAGCAAGGCATCTTTTCCCTCTCCTACCAAAAAGGCTGTGTGACCAGGTGTGTGCCCAAAGGCAGCAATGGCCTTTACATTTTCAAAAAGAGAATCTTCTTGTTTTGCTATATCTTGGGGGCTAAATGTGCGCACCTTATCTCCATAGGCGGCTAAAACTTTTTGCGCCAATATAAAAGCCTGTTGTTTATTTTGCGGCAAAGCTTTTTGTATATCTTTATTTGTCCAATAGTCATACTCTTGTTTGGCTAACCACAAAGTAGCCTTGGGAAAAGCTCTATTATTGTCTTTAAGTAAGCCTCCTATATGGTCAGGGTGCATATGTGTTAGCAAAATTGTGTCTATGGCTTCAGGCTGAAAGTTTAATTTTTTTAGATGTGTAAATAGCCTATTGCCAAAACCTGCATCTATGAGAATGGTATTTTGCTTGTTTACGAGCAAGTAGGCATTTAAGGACATGGTAAAGTTTTTTTCTGGCTTTGTACCTAGAAACATAGCGGGGTTTCCGGACATTTGCTTTTCAGGAAGGATGTATATTTCAAATGAGTTTGCATATTTAGAAATTTCTTGTGCCATGCAAGCGCTACTTCCTATGCCCAGCCACAAACCCACTAAGAAGGTAAAAAGAATTTTCATTTCTGTTCTCCATAATTTTTGTAAAGGAAATGTTGATTTAATACGTTTTCGTTTTTTTGTATCTTACTATAAGACTCTTGTACAATTCATTGTGTGGCCCCCCTTACTACTGTTGAACAGCCTACTTAAAATTGACTGTTGTGGCAGGCTGTCAGAGAGCAAAAAGATATTTAATCAGTGTTTCCTAAAGTATTGGGGGAAAAAAAGTTTACAGCACCGCTTTCAATAAAATACAAAGCACCTTGAACCAGCACATTGTTTTCTTTAATTGCTTTTGCAAGCACTGGATCAGAAAGAATGTTTTGTACACTGTTTTCTATATTTCTTTTTTCTGCTTTTCTGGGATCTTTTTGGCCTTGCAAGCCTTTGTGTATATCTTGCACAAGGTAAAATAAATGTGAAGATTGAACTTTTTGTGAGGGGGAGAGCGCAGCTTTTACAGCACCACAATGAGTGTGCCCTAGCACTACAATAAGTTTAACATGCAAATGCTTTACGGCATACTCAATACTTCCAATTTCATGTTTTCCAATCACATTGCCTGCATTTCTGATAACAAAAATCTCGCCTATGCCTGCAGAGAAAATATGCTCTGGTGGCACACGAGAGTCTGCACATGTAACTATGATAGCATAAGGTTTTTGACCATCTTCTGTAGTGCTTTTTCTGCTTTGTAAAGAAATATCGGCTGGATTACTTTGTGATTGCTGAAATTTAATATTGTTTTTAATCAAAAGCTGTAGAGCAGATTCGCCGCTAAGGGCTACGGATGAGTTTGTTTTTGTCCACCCGATAGGGGAATAAATCAGCAGAAAAAAGACAAAGAATAAACAAAGAGTACATTTTTTTTCAAAAACTTTCATAATAACCTCTTTTTATAAAAAGCTTGCATTACATCAACCTTTCCTTAAAAAAAAGCCTCTGATCATGTATTGTGCAGAGGCTTTTAAGGAAATAGAGAAAGTGCATTATCTATGCATATCATTGTTTAACATATGTACACGAATCTTCAGGACCTAACTGAAACTCTTTTCCATCTTTAATCGTGAAACTATCGATGAATTTCTTATCAAGACCATACATTTCATAAGTGTTTTTATTGTCATGATATTTTGCTTTTAAATACCCTTTGGTTTTTAAAGTACCAATGAGGGTGTGCGTACTGAAGCCGCCTAAGCCATCCATGACAATAAGAGCTACTGGGCTATCCTTACCTTGCAGACGCCATCTGCCTTTGGTGCGCTCAAAAAGTATGGCGTCATCCACAACGGTAGGAGCTGGTATATGTATTGCGTTTGTATCTTTTTCTTTATACGCGAGGAAATAATAATTACTTCCCTTATAGGTTTGCACAGCAGGAAATTCATTAATGGGGCTGAGTTTATTAAGAGTAAGGTTTTTACCACCGTCTTGGGTATAAGAAACAGATTCTAAATCAAAGTTTTCCATGAGACTTACAAACAAGCTATCTAACATAAACCAACGCAGAGAATTTAAATCTTTAAAGGTAAACTCTTCAGAAGGTGTATTTTTTTGTGTGCCAGTGATAAGAGAAGATTGTGGCGACCAATCTATGTTGATTTTTTTCCCATTTAGGGTGAAATCTAATATGCTAAAGTCAAGCTTTGTCCATTGTGAGAGTTCATGAACCAAAGCTTCCACACTAAGCGCATCTACAGTAATTTTTTTAGTCTTCGCGGATTTTATGAGGCTTTTTTCGCCCAATGAAGTAGCATATAAGGTTATTTCTGCTGCATGTGCCATTGGTGATACAGAATATACAAAAACGCAAAGTAAACAGACAAGAAGCTTTTTCATAAGATATGCCTTTATTTTTTGTGGTGAGGAAAATATTTTCTTGCGATTTTTCTTGCGAAGGTGTCCGAATGAACCGCAATAATATTACATGTTTTTTGTCGTGCTGTAAAGTGGTAAAAAAGGACGATTTTCTATTAACTGTGAAGAACAGGAAAAATCATTGTATGTGCTATCTAGATAGGTAATTATTTTTATTGTGCCCAACTGAAAAATTACATATATTTTATGCAATCAATGTAGTTGGAATTTTATAAAAATTTGGTAAAGCTGGGTATGTATTGCTGAATTATACTAAATGGAGATTTTTATGCTTACTAAAATTTCTTTATTGCTAGGTATTTTTGTTCTTTTTTTTGCGCAACTTACCTTTGCAGACGATTATAATCCTGAACAGGAAGGTACCTCTATTTTACATATTGTGAGCGCAGCTGCTGAAGGAAAGGAAGCTTTGCAAGCTTTATTGGCGAAAGGAGCAGATATTAATGGAATAAATATGGGGATGACGCCTTTATTGCTTGCTGTGGAGCAAGAACGTGAAAATGCTGTGCGAACTTTACTAGAGCTCAAGGCAGATGTGGCTAAAAAAGGGGAAGATTCTGAAACACCTCTCATGAAAGCGACAGCTAAAGGGAATAAGCAAATTATTGCGCTTTTGCTGGAGCATGGAGCAAAAATCAATGAAGTCGATAAAGACACAGGTACGCCGGTTCTTTTTTTTGCTATGAACGCTTTTGATAATGATGCTATCATACAGCTTTTTCTTGATAAGGGCGTAGATATTCAATTAAAGACTAAAGATGGCAAAACCTTTCTTATGATGGCGGCCCATGGTGGCTATGATAAGCATGTTCAGTGGGCCATAGATAAAGGTGCCGATGTGCAGGCCAAGGATGCTGAAGGAAACAGTGCTTTTCACTTTGCCGCTCTTCATGGCAAACCTTCCACCTTACAATTGTTGCTTACGCAAGGGGCCGATGTTCAAGGCAGAAACCTTAAGGGGGAGTCGCCTTTAATGTGGGCAGCAATGAGTATACAATATGATAATATAGCTACTTTACTTGAAAAAGGTGCCGATATTAATGCAAAAAATAAGGATGGCAAAAGCCCTCTTATGTTTGCAGTGGAATATGCCCATGAAGATACAGCCAAACAAATTAAAGTTATAGAGCTGTTATTACAAAAGGGGGCAAACATGGAAGCAAAAGACAATAATGGGAGTACAGCGCTTTTATATGCGGCCTTTCGATTGCCCAAAGAAAGCATTGAAGTACTATTAAAAAATGGAGCTAATATACAGGCTAAGGATAGCGATGGTAAGGGAGTCTTAGAGTATGTAAAAGATAATTACTCTCAAGGGGCAAAAGAATTGTTTATGCATAATAAATAATTATCATACATCTAAGCGTAACCTTTCGCATAAACGTGTGAAGCGCTTTTGGGTGCGATTGTTTTTGACGGCCATGTTTAAGGCCTTGTTTTCTCCTACAAGCACCACAAGTTTTTTGCCACGGGTTACGCCTGTATATACAAGGTTACGCTGTAAAAGCATATAGTGCTGACTCATAA
>CAZBDD010000105.1:0-5903 GCA_964490475.1 uncultured Desulfovibrionaceae bacterium | reverse complement strand
GCCCCGCTGAACTCAAAACTATTGTGGAAGCACACAAAGATTTAAAATTGCTTCCCGATCATACACGTTTATCGTACTTACAATTACGTGTTATGGATGCCTGTGATGTGGGTAATGCCCATCTAAAGCATGGAGCGGCCAAAGCTCCCCTTGAAGCAAAAATTAAACACCTTGATGATACACAAGCCACAGCCCTTATGGTGTGGGCATCAGCTTTTTGGGTAAGTAAAAACTGCTCTACTGATAGTTTAGACGAATATATTAAAGCGTACTAGGCTACACAGAAATGTTTCTAGCTGTTATGTAATAACTCAATTTTCCAATCCTTTTAAATATAAGCAACAAGGCCGCCTTCGATTTCCGTGGGCGGCTGTATTACTTCCTTATCTGAATAAAAAGCCCTTCTCCACACTTTATTCTCTCTTCGGGCTGTACAAATTTAATAAGCAAGGCAAATACTCTTTTAATAGACTATAAACGCATAGCAGTATATTTGCTTTGTATTCACGCAAAATCTGCGTAAAGTAGTTATGTCTCACTTTTGAGGTTTATTATGAGCTCATCGCAAAGTAGCACAAATATGCTCTATACTCCCGCTGTGCTGTTATTTTTCCGCTACAGTATTCCGTGGACTTTTTCTTTTTTACTGCTGTCCTCTGCCGGTGTTGTTGACGGCTACTTTGTAGGGCAGTATGTAGGCTCTTTAGCTCTTGCATCCATTAATATTATCTGGCCCATGTATTCCATAATAACGGGCGTTGGTATTGCTCTTGCCTCAGGCGGAGGGGTTCGCTGCGCGGCCTATTTAGGAAAAGGAGATGATCAAGCCGCCAGAGCTATTTATACTAAAATCATGATTTTTGGTTTTATTTTCAGTATTTTTTTTAGTGTTCCTCTATATTTTTATGCAGAAGAAGCAGCTACTCTTTTAGGTGCAGATAAAACACTTTTACCGTATTGTGTGGAATATATTACCACCATAAGCTTTTTTTTACCGCCGCTTTTAGTGGGTTTTATTTGGTCATATTTTTTGCGTACCGATGAACGCCCTACCCTTGCCTCCGTAGGTATGGCTTGTACAGCCATCATTAATATTATTTTGGACTATATTTTTATAGCACAACTTTCCCTAGGTGTGATGGGTTCTGCCTTAGCCACAGGAATAGCATATACCTGTGCTCTTATGTTATATATATGGGGCTATGCTTACACCAAAAAACCTAAGCGCCTTTATTTTACAAAAATTGTCGGTTCTTGGCTCGAAATTTTTCAAAGCATGTGGAATGGCATTTCTGAAATGATCAACGAAATGTCTTCGGGCTTTGTGCTTATTCTTATCAATATTACCGTCATGAAACTTATTGGCCCTTATGGAGTGGCTGCTTTTACCGTCATTAGCTATGTGAATTGGCTGTGCCTTATGCTTTGCTATGGTTTTAGCGATTCCCTAAGCCCTCTTGTAAGCGCAAACCATGCCTGCCAATTACACAGGCGTACACGTTCGCTACTTCTTTCCGGTTTGGCTACTGCTTTTACCGTAGGCTTAGTGTGTTTTTTACTCATGACACTGTACCCTGTGGAATTAATAAATCTCTTTGTGAAGGATAATCACGAAACCATGGATTTCGCCTTAAATTTCATGGAAATTTGCCGTTTCATGTTCCTATTTTGCGGCGCAAACATTATTATCACAGCCTATTTTACCGGCCTTTTAAAAGCAGGAGCTTCGGCCATAGTAGCCATTTTACGTACCCTTATTTTTCCAGTTTTTTTCATTTGGCTTTTACCTCAATTTATGCAATACAAAGGGGTAGCCTTGGCTTTACCTTTAGGAGAAGGGCTTACACTGGCTGTTGCCCTATATCTTTTATTTAAGTTACAACCTTCTGATAAAAAACATGAAAAGCATTGATTAAGGCTTAGAAATTTACCATATACAAAAAAAGGACATCTATGAAAAATACTATTTCCCTTCTTGGTATAGTCATATTTTGTGTTATGATTTTTACTGGTTTTGTACATGCCCAGCCTTTTCATATAGAAAATACGACAGCACATTCAGTAAAAGTGGCTATTGCCTATCAAAGTAATAATGGCATGATTTACCAAGGTTGGTACACCGTTAACCCCAAAGCCAAAGCCACTTTTGATGTGCCCAACACTACACAAAACATGGCATGGTATGCAGAATCCCCCGAGGGGTATTTTTGGGGCGGAGATGACAGCAATGCCACGGATATAACAGTAAATATTGTTCCGGAAAATTTTAAGGTTACAGGTAATGCAAGCCCTAAAGGAAAAGTGCGCCAAGCACGTTTCAAAAACATTACTCTTTCTTTAGGTGCCTACCATGTACGTATTATAGATTAACTATCTTTACACTATAAAAAAAACTCTGCTCACAATGTCGGCAGAGTTTTTTTATATTGTAATGATAGTAATTGGAGCCCTGTGCACAATTAGAGACCTCTGCACAATTATTTTCAGATATAGTTTTGTGTCTAAAAATTGAAAGTTTGTTCGAAATGTATAATAACGTGTGCAGAGGTAAAGGCACAAAAATCAATCACTTAACGGCGAAGCAAAGCTACGCCTATTCTTGATTTTTGGTCGCATTGACTGTTGTCAACGCTCCATGAGACCCTACGCAATGAATTGCGCAGAGGTCTCAATTAAGACCTTTGCATAATCCAAAAAGTGCATGAAATCTGACGCAAAAATAGTCGAAAGGCGCTATGTAAATACGCTCTAATATGCCAGCCCTCGCCACATACAAGCTATCCCCCCCAAAGCAATGACCGCCAGCAAAATGCGCTTGAATACCAGTGCAGGAATGCGTCTTGCCACAGGAAGTGAGCACAAAATACCCAAAGCCGCAGCAGGCATGCCCATGGCAGCAAAAATCAGAACATCCTTAGTATAAAGTCCGGCACTGGCTTGAAAGCCACAAGCTACAAGATAGGCAAAAAGTGAAAAAATATTCATGGTGCCCACAGTTTGCACTTGTGACCACCCCAGATGCAAAGCATAGACGCCAACGGGAGGATTTCCAAAAGAAATAGAAGAATTTAGTACTCCGGAGCAAAAACCTGCAAAAACAGATTTCCCCACTGTTTCAGGGCGTTCTTGTGTTAAAACCTGAGCTTTTCTTAAGCTTTGCCATGCCACAAAAACAAGCATAAACAAACCTGTAAAAATTTGAATATATTGTGTTTTTATATATATAAGCAAAACAACACCCATAAACGAACCTGCAAGCGCACCTATGAGTAAGTTTTTAAGCGAATGGTATCGACAGCCTTCCCGAAAATTGTAAGCCATATGAGCCGATATCATAGTTACAATAATACACGATACAGGAGTAAGCATTGACGGTGGCATAAAAGTAGTCATTATGGGTACAGCCACCATAGCAGCGCCCATACCACCTACCCCGTTTACAAAACCACCTAAAAACCACGCCAGCAAAAAAATAAAGTCTGTATATTCCATGGCCTTCTTCTACATAAAAACTAATCATAACACAAGATATGCGCTATGCTATTTAGCCCTATTCATTTTTCCCATGGAGCTTACGAAAGATAGTGCTACGATTAATTTGAAATATTTCAGCAACTTTCTGCACAGAACCGTGAATTTCTATAGCTCTTTGCAAAAAATCTTTTTCAATATCTGACATAATTTCTTTTAAAGGGCGTTGAGTCATAAAAACATCGTCTGCATAATAGCCTTCGCTGGTACTTTGTCCACTAATATGCGAAGGTAAATCTCTGGGGGAAAGCAGCTGAGAAGTACGGGTAACCACAAGGCTATGCACTAAGTTTTGTAATTCGCGCACATTGCCTGGCCATGCATAGCGGGTAAGTTTCTCCATGGTTACATCCATAAAAGCCATATTTTTTTTGTATTTATTGGTAAATTCCTGCAAAAAGTGCTCTGCCAAAGGGGGAATATCTTCGCTGCGTTCACGCAAAGGCGGAATATGTACAGTGGCTACATTTAATCTATAATAGAGATCTCGGCGAAAGGTACCTGCCTCTACGCTTTCCGCGAGATTTCTATTGGTGGCTGCTATAATGCGCACATCAACCTTTTTAGGAGAAGCAGAGCCCACTCGTAAAATTTCACCATCTTGCAACACACGCAATAAACGGGTTTGCATAGTTAAAGGCAATTCCCCTAATTCATCTAAAAACACAGTACTACCATCAGCCATTTCAAAGTACCCTGCTTTACCCTTAGAAGAAGCACCAGTAAAAGCCCCCGGCACATAACCAAACATTTCAGATTCAGTCAAGGTTTCAGAAATACCGCCGCAATCTACTTTAAGCATAAGCTTATCATGGCGCAAACTACGCTCATGTGTAAAACGGGCAAAGACATCTTTACCTACTCCCGTTTCTCCAAGAATTAAAATAGTGGCGTCGGTTTTGGCAAGACGCGAAAGTAAATTTATAACTTGCCCCATGGATTCACTTTTATAAATGGGCATGCCCACATCTTCTTTGTGAGCCATATAGGCCAATTGATCATGAATATGATTGATAAGCTGTGTTTGCTCTGTCATTTGTTCGTGCAATTGCTCTATCATGGTAATATCTCGAACAAAAGTAATGACTAAGCAGAGTTTTCCTGATTCGTCAAACACCGGAAAGCCTGATAAAATAACTTTTTTTCCATTACGCAATTGCTGCGCCTTGGTACAAGGTTTGCCAGTGCGTACAATTTCAGGGTTTAAAACATTATTAAAAATCCCTTCTTCTTGTAAGGTGCGTACATTTTTTCCCCTTACCTCATCCATGGTAATGCCAGTTAAGTGCTCGTACATACGGTTTACTTTTAATGTAACACCACGTGCATCGGTAATAAAAACACCGTCCACAAGGGCATCTAAAATTCTTTCAAAGTTTTTCAGCAAAATATCATTGGTACGAGCAGTCATAGTATCCTCAAAATAGAAATCGTGAATGTATCACTTAAAGTAAAATAAAAGCAAAGCAGTATGCATCAAACCAGAAAGCACAGTCTTATACGTTTTGATGACATTAGCTTTTATCTAAGCTTTTTTTAAACAATGTTAGGATACATTCACGAATTCATTAAATTCTTCTTGTTATTTAGTTATTTAGGTACTTGCACCCTTTCTTCCCCAAGCACATCTTTTACGGCTTTAATGAGGGGGTACATGGCTTCTTGTGGCAATGTAACATCTCCCATAGGAGGAACACGATCTAAGAAAAGGTATTTTTGTGTCCCAAGGCGATGATAAGGTAACATTTCATAGCGTACATGACTAAAAGGTTTTAAAAATTCTGCAATGGCCTGCACATCTTCCACGGAGTCATTAAACCCTGGAATAATGGGCGTGCGTGCCAAAATTGGTATATTTGGAAATTCTGTAGCTAATCCTGCAAAATTTTCATGCACACGTGCATTAGTGCTACCAGTTTGTTCTTTATGTTTATCACTATCCATATGCTTTATATCAAAAAGCACCGATGATAAATGTGGCGCTGCCATTTCAAAATGTGCCCATGGAGCTACACCACAGGTTTCAATGGCTGTTTTTAAACGACGCCTACGTGCTTCACGTAATAAAGCGGCGGCAAATTCCCCTTGCATTAAAGGCTCGCCACCGGAAAGAGTCACACCACCACCGGAACGAGCATAAAAAGCAGAATCTTGCTCTACCACATTAAGAACATCATCCACTGTGCGCTCTTGACCATATACTATAAGCCCATTGGCAGGGCATGAAGTAGCACAAGGCATATCACAGCCTGCGCACAAGCTGCGATCAATCAGAATTTTCCCGTCATCTCTACGAGCTATGGCGTTACGAGTACAGTTTTTAATGCAGTATTGACATTTATCTAAGGTTAAACATCGATTTTCATTAAAAG
>CAZBDD010000104.1:3127-5949 GCA_964490475.1 uncultured Desulfovibrionaceae bacterium | reverse complement strand
GCAACTTCTTGAATATGTGCGAGGAGCTTTTCAGCATGTACCTTGAGACGCGTTGCAGGTGTCATAAGCTATCCTTTTCAAAACTTTGCGCAGGTCATGCGCAAAGGCCGTAACTGTTGGCTTAAGAAAGCGTTCAAAATGTACCAACACAAAAAGCCAAACTTCATATGCACGTCTATCTATAGAGTACACAGAAGTATTTTGCATCACGGTATCTCATGCTTTTTAAGCAAAGAACTAAAATTTGAGTTTCTAACAGTCTGTTGGGTGCTGTGCAGAAAAATGAAAATGAATAAAAAATATAAGCACAAAACATGTTTATAAATAATTATCTATTCATATAGCAATTTTTTTGTACAAAAGCAAATATCTTGATTTTACACAAAAACAACACAATCTAAAATTGTTTTTCTAAAAAAAGAGCAAGCGTAAAGAAAAAGTCTTTTTTGCCGATAGTACCCTTAATGCTATAAGCCAAAGAAAGGAGCTCCCTCTATGAAGTTACAACAGAAAATTTTGTTGCCAATTGTGGCACTTTTAATTCTTTCCATGGGCATTTTGAGTTACCTCACGTATCAACAAACAGCTAAGGCGCTGACGGAAACATCGCTGAACACCATGCAAGTGACTTCACTTACTTTGCAGCGCATGCTTGATTATTCTATAAATTCTACTAAAATTTTTATCGATATAACAGCGGAAAATACACATGTTATAGATTTTTCAGTAAAAGAACAGCAAACCCCCCAAGATGTAAGCACTATGAATACTTGGCTTGCCACTCGCGCAAGCGATTTAGGAATGCTTAGTGGATTTAATTTAATAAGTACAAAGGGCTTCATTATAGCTTCCTCTAATCCAAAAGCTGTGGGTACTGATTTAAACTTTCGTCAATATTTTCAAGAAGCACTCAAAGGGCGTGTGCCCAAACCCGAACCGCGCCTTTCTACCATAACCAATGAAGTACTTATGGCTGTGGTTATACCTGTAAAAGATGCTCAAGGAAATATTGTTTCCGTACTTAGTGGTGATGTGTCTTTCGCAAAAGTATATGATGCTGTATTTAAAGGCATAACTGTAGGTAGCAAGGGCTATGCCTTGGCCATTGATGCGCAAGGGCGAGTAGTGCTTGATCATGTGAAAGATGTACTCATGAAAGATAATTTACCCATTACTCCTACCATGAAAAAGATTGCTCAAAAAGGTGATGGCGTTACAGAATATATGAATTTTTTTAATGAGCCTGTTATTGCTTATCACAAAAAATTAGAAGGCAGTGACATGGTTGTCATTGCAAGGGCAGAAAAGCGCGATATTTTTTCAAATCTAGAAACCTTGAGCTCGCTTTCTCTTTATGCAACTGTTGCGGCCGTAATACTTAGCGCATTGGTAGTGTTTCTTATTCTACGTCCTGTGATTACTGCTGTGGCTAAAGGGGCAAGTTTTGCCACAGCCATTGCCAATGGTGATCTAAATGGTTCCTTGCAAGTACAACGCAATGACGAAATAGGTAATCTTGCTAATTCACTACGCTCAATTCCTGAATCTCTTAATCGTATTATGCAGGAATATGCGCGTGTAAAACAAGAATTGTCTACCGGTAATATTGAAATTCAAGGAGATAGCTCTCAATTCCAAGGGGCCTATGCCGAACTTATTAAAGGTACTAATTTTACCTTGCAGCAATATCAGCATATTTTAAATGCCTTTACGTCTCCTGTGGTTGTGTTAGATAAAAATTTACGTGTAACTTATCTTAATGCTGCCGGAAAGCGTATAGTTGGTGATAACTATTTGCATAAGGCTTGTTATGAAATAATGAAGCGCGATGATTCTGATACCCCAGGTGATGCCTTGCATAAAGCTGTGTCTAGCATGAATCCTGCTACGGCAGAAACAGTGGCTCGTCCTGCAGGTAAAGTCATAGATATTTCTTACACTGCTATTCCTTTTAAAGACGATACGGGTAAATTAGCCTGCGTGTTACAACTTATAACAGATTTAACAGATATTAAGAGTACACAACGAACCATTATAGAGGTGGCTAATCAGGCGCAAGATATTTCTGAGCGCATGGCCACAGCGTCTAGACAATTGTCTTCACAAGTAGAAGAGGTTTCTAATGGGGCACAAGTGCAGCGTGACCGTGTTACAGCTACGGCGGCGGCCATGGAAGAAATGAACTCTACAGTGCTTGAGGTGGCCAGCAATGCCGGTGAGGCCAATACGCAATCGGCTGCTGTTCGTGATAAGGCCACAGAAGGTACAGATTTGGTTAGTCAAGTGGTTGTGGCTATTAAGAGCGTGAATGATGTGACCTTAGAATTGGAAAACAATATGAACCAGTTAGGTTCGCAAGCAGAAAGTATTGGCAGTGTTATGGATGTTATTTCAGATATTGCCGATCAAACTAATTTGCTAGCCTTGAATGCTGCCATTGAGGCGGCAAGAGCAGGGGAGGCCGGACGAGGTTTCGCTGTTGTAGCCGATGAGGTGCGCAAATTAGCAGAAAAAACCATGACTGCTACCACAGAAGTAGGTAATAGTATTCGTGGCATTCAAGAAACTACAAAAATGAATATTAATAGGGTGAGCGAAAGTGCCGGCTTTGCAGGTAAAGCCACTGATATTGCCGCTGTTTCTGGGAATTCCTTGGAAGAAATTTTATCTCTTGCTGATACCAATACAGCGCTCATTTCTGGCATTGCGACAGCAGCAGAGGAGCAGTCTGCCACTTCTGAAGAAATTAATCGTTCTATTGATGAAATTAATGATATTGCAGGTTCCACTGCTTCTGGCATGGCACAAGCCTCAGAGGCTGT
>CAZBDD010000104.1:1516-3027 GCA_964490475.1 uncultured Desulfovibrionaceae bacterium | reverse complement strand
GAGGGCTGTATATGCTTGATTCAAAAGAACCTATAGATTTTGAAACGTACGAGTTTTTGCAGACGCTTTTTAAAGCTGTTAAAATTCCTTTGTCTTGCTGGTCAATGGATGGCACTGCTCTGTATGCAACACAAAGTTTTTTAGAGTTTTTTGATATTCCTCACATAAGTAAATTTACAGAAAACTTTTATAGACATACGCCCCCTATACAACCCAATGGTGAAGATTCTATCACTCTAGGTAAGTTTTATTATGAAACCGCCATAGTAGAGGGCTCTTGTAAATTCGCTTGGGCGCATTTATTACCTGATGGTCGTGAAGAAATAGTAGAATATACCCTCACAAAAATGGAGTTTGGCGGTCAAACCATGGTGGCAGGGCATTTGATGCGAACTAAAAGCGTCATGGAAACTTTGGAAGAGAAATATGCTTCCGATAAAAATGCTAAAGCCATGCTAGATGCAGCCCCCGTAGGGGTGTGCCTTTGGAATGAAAAATTTGAACTTATTGATTGCAATTTAGGTTTTTTAAAGCTTCTAGGTATTCAAGATAAAAATGAGTATTATGATGCCTACACAAAATTCTATCCAGAGTATCAAGCTAACAATAAACGCTCGGAAGATCTTTTTTATTCTGAATTAACACAGGTTTTTTCCGGAATAGAAAGGGATATTGAATGGCTGTGGTGCGATATTCATGGGAAAAGCATTCTTACGCGAAATAAACTACGGCGCATAGAGTATGATGGAAAACCT
Organism: uncultured Desulfovibrionaceae bacterium; assembly: GCA_964490475.1. Taxonomy (GTDB): domain Bacteria; phylum Desulfobacterota; class Desulfovibrionia; order Desulfovibrionales; family Desulfovibrionaceae; genus CAYJAD01. The sequence continues at coordinate 2,272 of CAZBDD010000104.1, read as the reverse complement.
ATGGTTGTTGAATATATCGAAGATATGCGCATGCTTATAGAAAGTCAGCAAAAAGCCACCGATGCTGAAAAGCGCAATGAGCTAGTACTCGATAATGTGCCCTTAGCTATTTTCTTTTGGAACGAACATATGGAATTGCTGGACTGCAACCAAGAAACATTACGTATGTTTAAGGCTCCTTCTAAAAAGTATTTTTTTGAAAATCTTCGTAAAACATCGCCTCAGGCGCAGCCTGATGGCAGACCTTCCTTGACTGTGCTTGAAGAGGCTTTAGGTATAGCACATACAGAGGGTTTTTATCGCTTTGAGTGGATGCATCAAACCTTTGATAACGAAGCTTTGCCGGCCGAGGTTATTTTAGTTCCGTCTGAACTTAATAATAAGAAAATTCTTATTTCTTACACCAAAGATTTGCGCGATTTAAAAGAGTTTAAGCATAAAGCTGAGCAAGCGTTAAATTACACACAAATTATGCTCGATACTATGCCCTTGGCTGTGCATGTATGGGATGCAGATTTTAATATACTAGATTGTAATATGGCATGCGTTCGCCTTTTTGAGCTTAAAGATAAAGAAGAATATTTTTCAAATTTTGAAAAGCTAACGCCGTATAGACAGCCCGATGGCTCTATTACAAGCGAAGCTACTTTTGAATTGCTTAGCAAGGCTATGCGCGAAGGTTATTGTCAATTTGAGTGGTTGCAACAATTGCCTGATGGTACGCCTATTCCTGTGGAAAAAACGCTTATTCGTACC
>CAZBDD010000104.1:0-1416 GCA_964490475.1 uncultured Desulfovibrionaceae bacterium | reverse complement strand
TTACAAAAAACTCTTTTTTCAGCTAATAATTTATTGCGTATTATTAATGATATTCTAGATTTTTCTAAAATAGAAGCTGGAAAATTAGAGATAGAAGAAATTCCATTTACTTTGCATCAATTGTGCTGTGAAATAGAAGATTTGTATCTACCTGTCATTGAGCAAAAAGGTCTAAATCTTATTATGGAAATGGGCAATCATGCTCAAACCGTATTACTTGGTGACGCCTTGCGCTTAAAACAAGTATTTTTTAACTTGGTAAGTAATGCTATTAAGTTTACACCCACAGGCTCTATACATGTAAAAGTATCCTGTACCCCTATGGAAGATGATAAGGTGCTTTGTGTTTTTTCTGTGAAAGATACCGGTATTGGCCTTTCAGAAGAACAGATAAGTCGCTTATTCGTAGCTTTTTCTCAAGCTGATACATCTGTAACACGTAAATATGGGGGAACAGGTCTTGGCTTGACCATATCTCGCTCTTTGGTAGAGATAATGGGTGGCAAGATATGGGTGGAAAGTAAAGAATGTGAAGGATCTACTTTCTTTTTTGACGCAGTTTTTGCCCTTGGAAAAGATGGATTGCTTTATGAGGGCTTAGGTGATGATACTGATGTTGATGCGTCGTCGTATAAGGGAACAGAATCAATACTTCTCGTTGAAGATAACGAAATTAATCAACTTATTGCTGTAGAACTGTTGGTGAAAGTAGGTTATAGAATAGATATTGCCAATAATGGGCAAGAAGCTTTGGATATGCTGAGTCAAAATGATTACGATTTGGTGCTCATGGATATTCAAATGCCCATTATGGACGGCCTTACTGCCACTAAGAAAATTCGTCAACAAGAAAAATTTGCACATCTCCCTATTGTGGCTATGTCTGCTCATGCTATGACAGGGGACAAAGAAATTTCATTGGCTCATGGTATGAACGATCATATCACCAAGCCTATTTCTCCTCCAATTTTATATAAAAGCCTACAATATTGGCTAAAAAAATCGCAGCAGAGTAACGGTTAAGATATTTTATACTCATGAGGCTTATATGGCATTTGCGGCATTGATATTGGCAGCGGGTAAAGGAACGCGTATGCATTCTGATAAACCCAAGGTTTTGCAAAATGTTTTGGAACAGTCTTTATTGGCGCACGTGCTCAGAGCTTTGCGTGGGCATTTTAAGGAAAATATTTGGACAGTTATAGGGCATGGCGCTGAAAAAGTGCGTGAGGCCTTTGCCAAAGAAAATATGCGTTTTGTTGAACAAACAGAACAAAAAGGTACTGGGCATGCCGTGCAGCAAGCTTTGCCTGTTTTGCAAGAAAATACTGTGGAATATGTACTGGTAGTTAACGGCGACACACCTTTGCTAACGGAAGAAACCATACAATATTTTTTAGAAAGCGTGCGTGCGGC
>CAZBDD010000103.1:1266-5983 GCA_964490475.1 uncultured Desulfovibrionaceae bacterium | reverse complement strand
CTTGCACAAATGCGCAGTTTAGAAGCACTGTACTCTAATACTCACAACAATGAAGTAAGCAGCGATGATGTGGAAGAGTTACGCGAATATATCATGCGAAACTTTGCTTCGCGTCCACGTGTGCAACTTTTGCAAAGAGCCTATTGGGAGCGCGCCATAGAATTGGCTCCTGGTTTAAATTTGCAAGGCCGTTGCAAACTTTTTGCCTTACTGTGGGATTCGCTTGAGCCTTTTACAGAGCTATTAGAAAAGTTATGCTTGGTACTTCAAAGCCTTGGAAGAGCAGAAGAAGCCTATTGCCCCTTAGAAGCTTTAATACCTCGCGAAAAAAGTATTATTGATGTAACTCTATTACAAGATTTATTACAAAGAAATGCCGTTGCGGCAGATTCTTTAAGTATTGTGGGAAGTCATGGTCACACCGCGCAGGTGCCGCGTACGCTCATTACTGCGTTGACCGCAGAAATTACCATACCCATGCTTGAAAAACCTGATGACTTCTTTGATCATACAGATTTGTTAGACTTTCCGGGCTATCGTTCACGCTTAAAATATGAAGATGTTCGTAAAGAACTCTCGCGCGAAGGAACATTGGAAAACCTTTTTCTACGGGGAAAAGTGGCTTACCTTTTTGAAAGATATTGCGCAGAAAAAGAACTCACCAGCATGTTATTATGCATTGGCCCCGGTAATCAAGAAGTACAAGATTTACCTCGCGCTGTGCAACAATGGATAGCAACAACTCACGGTGAAACGCCTGAAAGACGCGCTCTCTCTGCCTCAAAGCCGGCTCTTTTCTTTGTGCTTTCAAAGATGGATATGGAATTTGAAAAGAAAAAAGGTACGCCTTCGGTGGAAATGCGCTGGACAACGCGCTTTCAATCATCTTTATTAGATTTTTTTGGAAAAAATGACGATTGGCCCAGTAATTGGGATGGAAAAAGCGCTTTTAACAATGTCTTTTTACTGCGTAATCCGAATTTTCGTTTTGAGGCTATTTTTGAATTTGATGGCGATAAAGAAATCGGTATCCGCCCTGACCAAGTGGACTATGTAGCAGAGGTTCGAACGGCTTTTTTACAATCGCCTGTGGTGCGTAGCCATGTTTTTGATCCGGAAAAGGTGTGGAATGCCGCTATGGAACTTAATGACGGCGGTGTGTCTCTTTTACGTTCCGCCTTGCGCCCTTTGTGCAACCCTTCCTTAAAGCGCCAACAGATAGCCGTAACGCTCGCGCAATCTATTGAAAAAGTGCATGCTGTCTTAAGCGCGCATTGGAAAAGCGATGATAAAGAAGAAGAACGTAAGCGTAAAGAAGTTTTAGCAAGAAAAATTGCGGTCATCCTTTCTAAGATTATTGAATTTCAACGTTTTGGTGAATTTTTACGAGCTTTTCTTGTGGTGGACTCTGATTTACACACCCTCTTTTTTCAGGCAGAGCAAAGTCGACTTTTTGAAGGGGAAAGTGGTACCACTGTGGTGGGCGAAAGGGTAAGCTCTCAAAGCTTGTTGGATGATGTTTTTGGAGAATTTTCTGATGAGGAACCTGCTCCTACAGAAAATTCTTCCGATGTCTTTCCCATACAATATCAAGACGAAGCTTCGCGTTTTACAGATCTTGTTCTGCAATATTGGATAAAACAGATGCGTGACTTGGCAAGCAACGTAAAAGCCCAGAAATACTTTAGATTTTCTGAAAGAGAATGGGCCCTTATGATACATGAACTTGTAACTGCAGCCACACGCCTTGATATTCCCCTAAAAATGACAGAACAACAACGTCGTGTATCTGGCTATGGCAACGTGGCCAGAGAAAAACTAGTGTGGAAACAAGCAAGTTTAGCAGCAGATATGCTCAATGCCTTTATTTGTTGGTTGGGCTTTGACCCACGTTTTCATGAGCTTGATGCACGCACCATACTTGTACAGGGGCGTCCTATGCCTTTATTTGCGCCATCACCTGCAAGCACCTACCCTACCATACCAGAAGAATCCCCCACTTATGATAGAAACTATTATGTGGATTGGTTGCGAGCTTTTGTGTATATGGTACAAGAAAATGTTAATGCCCATAGTAATGAAAACTTTAACCATGAACAAAACTTAGAGCTTGGTACTATTTTAGAAAAGTATACCATGCCCTCGATTCAATAATAAAAGGATTTTTTATGCCAGCAAAACTTATACCGGATATGCATCAAGGACCGGGACATGGTATTATTATAGTACAACCTTTTGAGTGCCAATCTCCCCCCGTTTATGCCCTTTACAGGTCTTCAGATAAACTTTGCCTTGATAAAGAAGGCTGGCAAAGCTCTGAAGTCTTTCTTGAACCTGCCGCGTGGGATTGTCATGAAAATGTGGTACGCCTTGCTGTAAATCCATCTGTTATTAATAATCTTGATAAGTTAGATACTTACAAAATAATCATTAAAGATGGTGAAAATGAACAAAGTTTTACCTTGCTTATTGAAGATATGATTCAAAGCACCATGGATGGCGGCTTTGGTGTAGGCCTTGCTGCAGCACCCGTTGCGCAAGAAATTGTGCGCAATACTGTTGAAGAAAGCGCCCCACTTGTTCCCCCTGCCCCTGTAGTTGAGGAACCCCCTGTTCAGCCAGAACCTGAAGCTCCTAAGCCTCAAGTAGATTCACTCAGCTTAGATGCGCAATCTGGTGAAGAAAAAAAGAAAGGTAGTAAATTAATACCCTTACTTTTACTCTTTTTGCTTTTGCTTGCTGCCAGTGTAGGTGCATTTTTGTGGTATCTACATAAACAAACGGAAGATCCGCAAAAATCTCCCATAGAGCAAGCCACAGAAAAAGATAAAAATTCCAATACGGCAAAAGATAAAGCTAAAGATGATGATAGCAAAGTAACCCTTGTTCCCATAGATGCTGCACGTGCTTTATTGCGTAAAAATGCCTCAGGTGAGGAAAGTCATGCCTTGGCACAACAATTAGAAAAACAAGGAAAAGACGAGGCGGCTACGCAAGATGCTATTTTTCTACTCATAGAAGATGCAGCCCAAAAAGGCTTACCCTCTGCCATGATGCAATTGGGATCGTTTTACGACCCTTCTTTGCGTAAAATGTACGGCAGCGTGCCTGTGGATATTGAGCAAGCCTATACATGGTATACTAAAGCCTTACAAGATGGAGAAAGCAAAGCAAAGGCGTCTCTTGATTCTTTACGCACTTGGGCACAAAACGCTGCAAAAAATGGTGATAGTTCTGCACAAAATTTACTTGAAAAATGGCAATAGTAAGCGTAAAAAAAATCATGGCTAAAGTTTATTTTGTGATTATACTTATTCTTGGGTTTTTGTTTCAAAGTGTCTGTGTTTATGCACAAAACGTTGAGCAAACACTTAAAGTTTGTGTTTTGGAAGATGATCCACCGTATACCTTTAAAGATAAAAATGGTCAGTGGCAAGGGTATGATATAGATATTCTACATGCTTTTAACCTTCCTTATGATATACAGTTCATTGGTACAGACTTTGCTACTTCTTTGGCTATGCTTAACAGTGAACAATGCAATATGTTTTTGGCAAGCGTGCCCATGACACAAAAGTATAAGGATCGCTTTTTAGTATCGTACCCACATGTAACATCAAATTTGCACTTTATGGTGCAAAAAGACAGTCCCATTGATAGTGTTGAAAAATTACAATATATTATTATAGGCGTACTTAAAGGAAGCTCGGCAGAAGATTATGCCCTAAAGCATCTAACTAATTCTACTCTTATAGCCTTGCGGCATGAAAGTAAATTGGTAGAGCTTTTATATGAAGGGGAAATTGATGTTCTTATTGGCGATAGACCTAAATTGCATGAAATTCAGGCCATGTTTTCCGATTTAGAAATTATCGAGCCTCCTTTGAAAGAGGAGCAATGCTCCTTTGTATTTTCGCAAAAAAGTGATGCATTACGCGATATTATTAATAGTAAAATTATAGAAATTGAAGACGAAGGTATTCTTTTGAGCCTTTATGATAAATGGTTTCGTAAAGCAAAGTATTCTCGTGAAACATATGGAAAATAAATTATATATAACTCTTTTATATTGAAGGTTTGAGTGATGGTAGTATTTTATGTTTTAATTATAGAAAATGAGGGAGCGGCCTTATGCATAAACGACTAAGTATTATTATTTGTTTTATTTTTTTCCTTGGCCTACAAGGCGTTGCTGAGGCGGCAACACCTCTTTTACAAGTGGGAAAAAAAACATTGCATCAAAGAGTTATTACGCATCCGGGGGCAAGTATTGTTCAAAGCCCAGAAAATTCCACCACCATCATACAGGAAACAGTGAATTCTTTTACTGTTTTTTATGTTTATGGTAGGCGTGACGGTTGGGTACAGGTGGGGCCTTTGGGCGGCGTTCCTCTTGGCTGGATTGATGTGACAAAGACCACAGAGTGGAATCAATCTTTGACCTTGCTTTTTGCAGATCATAGCATGCGTGATCCTTTATTGTTTTTTAAAACTGAAGACTCTTTAAAAGAGTTGTGCGCGGCCCCTGATATGGAAGGACGCTTGCAAAACTTACAAAGAGCTGCCAGCATAAAACAAACAAATGTGTTACAAAATTCGCAAGTGGTGGCTACCGAACCTAGCACCGACAAAGGATCAGTTTCACGTTTTTACCTTATGCCCATTTTAGCCATGAATGACCCTTTTGAAGGTGTAAAATTTTTAAATGTGGCCACCA
>CAZBDD010000103.1:0-1166 GCA_964490475.1 uncultured Desulfovibrionaceae bacterium | reverse complement strand
ATTTTAGCCATGAATGACCCTTTTGAAGGTGTAAAATTTTTAAATGTGGCCACCATTGATCCTGGCACCACTGCTGCACCTAAAAAAAGTGCTGCACCCACTAAGCCCCGTATGGCTATTGCTTTTGTAATAGATACTACAATTTCCATGAAGCCTTATATTGATCAAAGTTTAGACGTGGTGCGCTCTATATATGATAAACTTGAAAATTCACAAATGAATGATGACGTAGCTTTTGGTGTTGTAGCTTTTCGCAGTAGCCCAATTGCTCGCCCTGGTACTGAATATGAAAGCCTTGTAGTCAGTGATTTAACTACGGCGCGTAATCGTACTCTTTTAGAAAGTAATTTGGCAAAAGTTAAACAAGCAACAGATTCTACCCATACTTTTCAAGAAAACTCCCCTTCTGGTGTAAAAACTGCCATTGATGCTTTGAGTTGGGATGAGTATACCACAAGAATGATTATTCTTATTACTGATGCCGGCCCTTTAAAAGTAACAGATCCTTATGCTTCAGTAAAAATGGATATGCCAGAGTTGGCAGACTATGCCAAAGCCAAGGGAATTCGCATTTCAACCATGCACATTAAATCTCCCAAGGGGAAAAAAGATCATACCAATGCAGAAAAAGCTTATCGCACCTTAACAAAGCGTGCGGACAATCTTTCTAACTATTTGTCTATTAATGCTAAAACTTCTGCTGAAGGGGTTTCCGCTTTTGATAGCGCTTCTCGCATACTTACCGATGGTATTGTAAGCATGGTACGCATGACCATGGACGGACAGTTGGTTACAAAACCTGCTAGTGCTCCATTGCCTGCTACTGCTTCCTCTGCTGATGCTGCTAAGCAATTAGCTGCTTATCTTGGCTATGCCATGCAATTGGATTACCTTGGCTCTTTGAATGAAACCAGAGCGCCTTCAGTGGTGAATTCTTGGATTGCAGATATGGATTTACAAAAACTGGCTAAAGGTTCACAAGTACCCTCGGTGGAAGTGGCCGTGCTCTTAACCAAAAATCAATTAAATGATTTAAGCACGCAGCTTAAAATAATTATTGATAATGCTGAGCGCACTAAGAAAACCGATGCTAAAGACTTTTTCCAAGGCATACTTTCTGCCTCTACTCGTGCAGCGCGAGATCCTAACAGTCCCATGCCTCAAGG
>CAZBDD010000102.1:3393-5994 GCA_964490475.1 uncultured Desulfovibrionaceae bacterium | reverse complement strand
ATATGAGTAAAATACGTACCATCGAAGGCATGCTTGATGCCAAAGGATTAAAATTCACCATCATTGCCACACGTTTTAACGATTTTATTGTGGATCGCTTGGTGGGCGGTGCTGTGGATTATCTTGTACGTCACGGCTGTGCAGAAAAAGATATTACCGTAGTGCGCATTCCAGGTGCATTTGAAATGCCTGTGGTTTGCAAAAAAATTGCGGCTAAAAAAGAATGCGATGGCATTTTAGCCCTAGGTGCTGTTATTCGCGGGGGCACACCCCATTTTGACTTTGTAGCCAATGAAGCCACCAAGGGTCTTGCGCAAGTCTCTTTAGAATACGGTGTACCTGTAGGTTTTGGTCTTCTCACCACTGACAACTTAGAACAAGCCATCGAACGCGCAGGAACCAAGGCTGGCAATAAAGGTGTAGAAGCCGCCGCCGCTGTTTTAGAAACAGTGCGAGTGCTGGAGCACATTTAAATGTCAAAAAAAAATTCGCGGCGTAATGAACGCTCTTTTGCTTTTCAAGTTCTTTATGGCATTTCCTTTTCGTCAATTAAAACCATAGAAGGTTTGCGTGCTGCTTTTCGCAATTCGCCAGACTTTAACGGAAAAGAAGACGAACACGATGAAATACAAGGTTTTGCTTGGGAACTTGTCTCCGGCATTTGGAAGCATGAAAAAGAATTAGACGAACTTATTGCACGTTTTTCGCACAATTGGCGTGTTAATCGCATGGGGCGCATAGAACTCACCATATTACGCATAAGTTTATTTGAAATGCTCTTTCGTCAAGACATTCCATCAAAAGTAGCCATTAATGAAGCTTTGGAGCTTTCGCGTCAATTTGGCGAAGAAAGTGCGCGTTCTTTTGTCAACGGTATTTTAGATACCGCAGCAAAAGCCTTAGAAAGTGGCGATATACAACGGCAATCATAACAGTAGCGTCTACGCAGTATAAAGAGAAGAAGAGAGAAACGTATCATGACCCCATATCTTCCCGGAAATATAGAAATCAAATGGCAAGCCCATTGGGATAAAGAACAAAGCTTTGCCTGCACACACAACAGCGATAAACCAAAATATTACTTGCTGGAAATGTTACCCTACCCTTCGGGAAACATTCATATGGGCCATGTACGAAATTATTCCATAGGCGATGTGGTAGCTCGTTTTAAGCGCATGCAAGGCTTTAACGTCTTGCACCCCATGGGATGGGATGCCTTGGGACTGCCCGCAGAAAATGCTGCCATAAAAAATAATACGCACCCTGCGGCATGGACTTTCTCTAATATTGATAATATGCGGGCCCAATTACGTCGCTTAGGCTATTCCTACGATTGGAATAGAGAAGTAGCCACTTGCGTTCCTGAATACTATCGTTGGGAACAGCTTTTCTTTTTAAAAATGCTGGAAAAAGGCTTAATTTATCGTAAAAAAGCCCCGCAAAACTGGTGCCCAGATTGTCACACCGTATTGGCCAATGAACAGGTCATTGAAGGTCTCTGTTGGCGTTGCGATTCTGCCGTAGAACAAAAAGAATTGGCTCAGTGGTTTGTGCGCATCACCGCCTATGCAGAAGAATTGTTGGCAGATTTGGATAAATTGCACAAAGGCTGGCCTGAAAGAGTTATTGCCATGCAACACAATTGGATTGGCAAATCTCATGGGGCAGAAATAACCTTTCCTCTTGCCACTCCCATTACTGTGGACGGAAAAGAGTATAAAGGCATTGATGTCTTTACTACCAGACCTGATACGGTTTTTGGGGTAAGTTTCATGACTCTTGCACCGGAGCACCCCTTGGTGGATACGCTCATCACCGGTAGTAAAGAAGAAGCCAAGGTACGCGCCTTTATTGAGCGTATTCGCAATATGGACCGCATTGATAGGCAATCAGAAACCTTAGTAAAAGAAGGTATTGCCACCGGCGCACATTGCGTACACCCCTTCACTGGCAAAGAAATTCCCATTTGGTTGGGCAATTTTGTTTTAGCTGATTATGGCACGGGGGCTGTTATGGGGGTTCCTGCCCATGACCAGCGCGATTTTGAATTTGCACAAAAATACGCTTTATCATTCATCCCTGTTATTCAACCGGAAAATAGCGAAACACTAGATGTGCAAACCATGAGTGAAGCATGGACCGGTGCCGGCCATATGTTCAATTCTGGTGTCTTCGACGGGCTTTTCTTCGAAGAAGGAAAAAAAGCCATTGCCAAAGCCTTAGAAAAAGAAGGTCTTGGAAAATCCACCGTGCAATATCGCTTGCGCGATTGGAATATCTCTCGTCAGCGTTATTGGGGCGCACCCATCCCCATGGTATTTTGCCCAGATTGCGGAGAAGTTCCAGAAAAAGAAGAAAATCTTCCCATCATATTGCCGCTAGATGTTAAAACCAAAGAAGATGGTCGCTCTCCTTTGCCGGATACTCCTTCTTTCTATGAATGCACATGTCCGCAATGCGGCGGCAAAGCCAAGAGAGAAACGGATACCATGGATACCTTTGTGGAATCTTCGTGGTATTTCTCGCGCTATGCAGATGCACGCAATGATCAAGCACCCTTTGATAAAGATATTATCAAATATTGGATGCCTGTAGACCAGT
>CAZBDD010000102.1:0-3293 GCA_964490475.1 uncultured Desulfovibrionaceae bacterium | reverse complement strand
GATCAAGCACCCTTTGATAAAGATATTATCAAATATTGGATGCCTGTAGACCAGTATATTGGTGGTGTAGAGCATGCTATTTTGCATTTACTTTATGCGCGTTTTTACACCAAAGCTTTGCGAGATTTAGGTTTTTACCCCGAAGATTTAGACGAACCCTTTAGCAACTTGCTCACTCAAGGCATGGTGCTTAAAGAAGGCACAAAGATGTCTAAATCGAAGGGAAATGTGGTGGATCCCACACAAATGATAGAACAATTTGGTGCTGACACAGTGCGCTTATTCTGTCTTTTTGCTGCTCCACCTGAACGCGATTTTGATTGGTCAGAAACAGGCATTGAAGGCTCATCGCGCTTCTTAAACCGCGTATGGCGCCTCTTTATGGAATCGCGCACATCACTTACAGCCATGGCTTCCTGCTCTAGCACAGCAGAAGATGCTCATGCAGCAAAAGACAGTTCTTGTGCTAAGGATTTACGCCGCAAAGAACACCTTACGGTAAAAAAAGTGCAAAGCGACATTGAGAATAAATACCAATTTAACACCGCTATTGCCGCTGTTATGGAATTGGTCAATGCTATGTACTTAGCCAAGGATATTCTCTGCAACGACGCCCAAGACCATGCCTCTCAAAAAGTGTTTTCTTCGGCTATGGGAACGGTACTCACCTTGCTTTGTCCCTTTACGCCACATATGTGTGAAGAACTTTGGCAAGACCTAGGACATGAAAACACAGTATCCGACATGCCCTGGCCCACATGGCAAGAAGAAGCTACAGCACAAGATGTATTAACCATAGTAGTACAAATTAATGGAAAGCTACGCGGGAAATTAGAAGTGCCAGCCCAAACAAGTAAGGAAGAAGTGGAAAAATTAGCTTTGGCTGACACCACTGTGCAAAAGCACCTTACAGGACTAACAGTGCGAAAAGTTATTGTGGTGCCACAAAAGCTTGTTAATATTGTCGCGGGTTAACTCTTCATTATAGAATAATTTTGCGAGGAAGCTTTAATTAAAAAAAGTTTCCTCGCATTGCATAAAAACATCTTCTCTTTTTCAAAAATTTATCAGAGGTAAAATCATGTCTAGACCGGGATTTTATTTTTGTATATGCCCAGACGCAGGTCTCATAAAAAGACATATAGAAGAGTTGCTCAGTAAATACCCAGCACAAAGTAGCGAAGCTGCTTCTGGCGGAATGGGTGGTCTTTTGGGTAACACACGTACACCTCCCGAATGGCAACAGCATACTTACTGGGGTGATGAAGAGTTGCCCAATTCTTTTTGGGAAAATCCCACCTTACAAGGACTTTTTTCTACGCCGAAAATACTTCTTTTGCGCAATGCGCAAAACATAAATGCCGCACAGTGGAAAGAGATTTCAGCCTCTATGGCACAACCTAACCCCTTAACTTGGCTCATTATATGCCTTGAAGTTCCCTTTGAAAAAGGCAAGCCAAAACTTGCCGCACACCTTAGCAAACTAAAGCCATTATTGTTTGCTGAAAAAAAAGCGTGGATTTGGCGGCACTCAGGGCTTGATATTAAAGGCATTAGGAGTTATATTATAAGCAAGGCACCAAAAATACAGCTCACCTTTGAAGCCGATGCTCTTGATGCTCTTTGTGCTTCGGTGCCTGCAGACGCTACCGCCATCGACAATGAGATGGAAAAACTCCGACTTGCTGCCAAGGGTGGCCATGTATACATGGACATGGTAGGTTCTGGTTCATATGTACCTGAATCAAATATTTTCTCCTTCATGCATCATATTTACGCGGGTAATCTTACAGCCGCTTGGGCAGAGATCTACCGCAGTCAACACGATATTGATTCAGTATTATTTCCGTTTTTAGCCTTACTTTCACGAGATGTTAAAGTTTTATGGCAAATCCTTGCGGGAGAAGGTGTGCGCTTACACCCCCAATCAGCACGGGAAAAGGAAGCCCTTGCACGTCGATTAGGTTTTTCAGGCGTAACAAAAATTTTTACGTACATCGTAAATGCAGAGCTTTCCATTAAAAGTGGAGAAAAAAACGTAGAACAGACCCTAGAAAGCCTTGTTACACAACTGATTACAGTATTTACTCCATCACAGCGCACATATTCACCAGCATAATGTTACTTTTTTTTGTAACTTTCATCCCTTACCCCTTGCATAATGCGTAAGACTGCTTAATTATGACCATGACCAAAACGATAAATCTTCATGCTGGGCATCGAAAACGGCTTAAGAACCGCTTTCTGCACGACCCACAGCATATGGAAGATTATGAATTGTTAGAGCTTCTTTTAAGTTATGCCTTGGTACGTAAGGACACAAAGCCCCTTGCAAAAGAATTACTTGTCAGGTTTGGCTCTTTTAGCCAAGTACTGCAAGCACGTAAGGAAGAATTGGAGCAAGTTTCAGGCTTTGGAGAAGGAACATGGATTTTATGGCAAGTGGTGAGAGAATGCCTTGCCCGCACCGCCGCCGCCCCTTTACTACAAAAAGAGGTGCTGGCTTCACCGGAAAGCATTGTTGCAGTGGCTCGTAAAAGACTTTACGGCATAAGCCATGAAGAATGTTGGATAGCTTTAGTCGATGCAGGGTTGCGTTGCCTTGGATGGGAAAAAATCATGCAAGGTAGCATAGATACCGTCCCCATAACACCACGTGACGTCCTTGCCAAAGTGTTAGAGCGAAAAGCGCACGGTTTTATTTTAGTGCATAATCACCCCGGCGGTTCCTCCAAAGCCTCACGGGCAGACCTTATGCTGACCGAGCAATTACGACAATTAAGTCCACACATGAACATAACGTTTATTGAGCATATTATTATTACAGAAAAAGAATGCCGCAGTATTTTATCAGGTCAGACTTTTATGGGCTAATGCCCCTTATGCGATGTTCGAGGAGTGATATATGTCAGAAAAAAATAAAGACCTAGAAGAACAACAAAATATATACAATAACGATGCGTCATTAGAGCAAGAAAAGGATATAACAGAAGCTGTTGAAGCTGACGAGCAAGAGCATGATGAAAGCAACGCTGAAAACGCTTTTGCCGAAAGCTCCCCTTTCCCTCCCTCTATGCCTGTATTGGCTGTGCGTGATGTTGTAGTATTTAATTACATGATTTTGCCCCTCTTTATTGGCAGGGATAAATCTGTACAAGCTATGGAAGCTACCCTTGATAGGGATCGTTACCTTTTTGTCTGTACTCAAAAAGAAGAAAGTACCGAAGATCCCAGCCCAGAAGATTTGTATACCACTGGCTCCATTGTCAATGTTATGCGCATGTTAAAAATGC
>CAZBDD010000101.1:0-5999 GCA_964490475.1 uncultured Desulfovibrionaceae bacterium | reverse complement strand
TGAAAACACGACGCCCTATAGGACTTTTGTCTGCAGAATTACGCAATCAAATTGCTGCCGGAGAAGTGGTGGAAAGGCCAGCTTCTGTTGTAAAAGAATTGGTGGAAAATTCACTTGATGCCGGAGCCACACAAGTGGATATTATATTGGAAAATGGCGGACAAGGGCGCATAGGTATTCAAGATAATGGTCACGGCATTGCTCCGGATGAATTGGAATTGGCTGTCACTCGACATGCTACCAGCAAAATACAAAATTTAAATGATCTGTCTTCCATATACTCTTATGGTTTTCGTGGTGAAGCTTTACCAAGCATAGCCTCGGTTTCTCGTTTTTCCATAACGTCTGCTGTCAGTGAAAGTGCAGGGCTGGCTCAGCGCATTGAGGTGGAATATGGCAAAGTGCGCCAAAGCGCCAAAGCTTCCTTACAACAGGGAACCATTGTGGAAGTGTATGATTTATTTTCTAATATTCCTGCCCGATTAAAGTTTTTAAAAACGCCAAGTACCGAAAGTAAAAAAGCACAAGAGTGGCTTACTCGTTTAGCCTTGGCAAGGCCAGATGTGGGTTTTTCTTTGCGTGTTGGGCAAAGAGATGCCTTGCGTGAGGTGGTACGTTTTTCTTCTGGGCAAAATTTAGCGCAGCGCCTTGGTGACATATGGCCCCCCATGATTGTGGAAGCTATGCGTTCTTTTGATTTAGAGTATAAGGGCTTACGTGCTTTTGGTATGACGGCTTTGCCACAGGTAAGTCAGCCAAGAGCCGATCGTATGCTTTTTTATGTTAATGGGCGTGCTGTGAGCGATAAAACTCTTTCTGCTGCTGTGCGCGATGCCTATAAAGGGCGTTTGACCACCAAGGATTATCCACAAATAGTACTTTTTATTGAAATGGACGCTGAAGAGGTGGACGTAAATGTACATCCCGCTAAAACAGAAGTGCGTTTTCGTGATACCTCAGCAATATTTTCTTGCGTGCGTCGTGCTGTAGCTTCAGTGCTAGACGCAGCCTTGGGCGGTATCTCGGAAGAGGTGGAAGAATTACAGACAAGTGTATCTTCGGTTACTGCCCAGCCTCAAGGCTTTTGGGGTCGCATAGATGCTACGGGCATTATGGATGGACAAAAAATATCTGTACCGCCTCTCCCGCCAACGGTGGACAGTGAACAAGGAGAAACGACGCCCTTGTCAAAATTGTCTACGTCTGAAAGCTTTACACAAGATTATTCTGAAACAGTACCGCTTTTCACGCTTCCTTACGCAGCTGGGCAAGCCTCTTTTACGTCTTCTATGGCCGGTGGCTTACAAGAAGATGCGGCGCATTATGGCTATGATGTAGAAAGAAATACTCAGCGAGAGGTATACACTACTCATGCGACTGAGCTTTCTTCTGTGCAGCATGCAGCTCCACAGTCAAGGCAGGCAGTACAGCATGGAAATACCTCCTTGGAATATTTAGGGCAAATTGCCGCGACTTATTTACTCATGCGTGATGCAGAGGGAAATCTACTTCTCCTCGATCAACACGCCGCCCATGAGCGTATTTTATATTCTCGCATTCAATCAGCCGATGTGGATACGCAATTTCTTGCATTGCCTTTAGAAATTCCCGTACATGCGTCAGAAATAGAACGTGCGCAGGCCATGCTCCCTTCATTACAGCGTTTAGGCTTTATTATGGAGCTTGGGACGGAGGTTTTGCATATACAAGCCTATCCTTCTTTATTGGAGGGAATTTCTGCCAAAAATTTTGTGCAGGAAGTGTTAGCCGGACGTAAGGATGATTACTCCGCCATGCTTATTAGTTTTTCTTGTAAAAATGCCATTAAGGCAGGGCAGAAACTGACACGTGATGAAGCTTTGGGGCTTATACAGCAATGGTTGGCGACGCCAGAGCGCGAGTTTTGCCCGCACGGTAGGCCGGCTGTGTTGCGCTTTACAGGACATGATTTAGAAAAAATGTTTAAAAGAACATAATCGAAATATACTATGACAGAAAAAAAAGACTCTCCTTATATTATCCTCTTTGCAGTGTGTGCAGCACAATTTTTCATGCCTTTTATGGTAGCTGGAGTGAACTCTATCTTGCCTCCCCTAGGCAAGAGCACTGGTGCTAGTGCGCATGAGTTAAGCTTGGTTATTACCTTTTATGTGCTGGGCTTGGCCACATCGCAACTTATTACAGGACGTATGGGAGATATTTGGGGGCGCCGACGTATTTTTTTGCTGGGTTCTGCTATTTTTGTTATGACTAATATAGGTATGGGGTTTTTAGAAAATATTCACGCTATTCAAGCCTTGCGTCTGTTGCAAGGTCTTGGAACCGCGATGTTTTCTGCCAGTGGTTTGGCTATTTTGGCTGTATCGGCACCGCAGGGCAAGCGTAGTACCTTTGTGGCTTACTCAGCCACAGCCATATATGCTGGCATAGCTTGCGGCCCCCCTGTAGCTGGTTTTATTGCAGAGCATTATGGGTGGCCGTGGCTATTTTGGGGCTCGGCTATAGCTGGCATTATTACATGGCTTTTTATGCGCTTTGCCGTGCATGAAGAATGGTATCAAGGCAAAGGGGAACCTTTTAACTGGCTAGATGCTGGTATGTATGCTTTGGGAATGGCCTGTATTGCTTTTGGATCTTCTGTTATAAAAACTTATCTTCTTGGTGGAGGAGCTTGTATTGCTTTTGGCTTGGTATTGTTAACAATATATATTAGGCTTGAATTGCGTGCGCCTTTTCCTTTATTAGATGTACGTTTATTGGGCAAAAATAAAGTGTTTGCTCTTTCATCTTTGGCTGCCTTCATTAACTACAGTGCCTCTTTTGGTATGACATTGTTTTTTAGTTTATATTTACAAGTGGTGAAGGGTATGACTGTGGGGCAAGCGGGTCTTATGCTTTCTTTGCAATTTGTGGTGCAGGCCTTGGCAAGTCCCTTTTCCGGACGCCTAATACCTAAATATGGCGGCGGGCCTGTGAGTGCAGTGGGTATTGCTTTTTGTGGCGTAGGGCTTTTGGCTTCTGCTTTTCTTACTGAACAAAGTTCCCTCATCTTTTTCTTTGCAGCGCAGGCCTGTTTGGGTTTGGGGTTAGGGCTTTTTGCCGCGCCCAATACCACGGTTATTTTGGAATCGGTGGATAAAGCGCATATGGGGCAAGCTGCATCGGTGGTGGGAACCATGCGCACAGTGGGTGCCTTGGTAAATACAGCTATTATTAGTATTACCCTAGGATATTTTTTAGGGGATGCTCAGGTAAGTACAGAGAATATTGATGCCTTTTTACAAAGCATGCGAGTAGACTTAATTATCTTTGGAGCTTTAAATATTTTAGCCATCGGCTTAGCTTGGAGTCGTCAAAAAAACTTACGTCAGAATTCTGGTGCCTAGTAGGAAAAGTAAGAGTAACCTTAAACAAGCTCGTGACTCCTGTGCAATGAATTGTGCAGGAGTCTTTTATCAGTAAAATTTAAAAACTGCTCAAAGTCTAAAATTAAGCGTGCAGATGTCTTACTTCTCTATGCACTATAACTTTTCTTCGCAAAGATAGCATGCCGACGAAATAGGTTTTTTTGAAGGGGAGAGTCTGAGAGGGGGAACTTTTTTTTCTAAAAAAAGTTCCCCATCTCAGCAAAAAATACTCAGCGCTTTCTTTAAGAAAGCGTGTGCTTAGAGAGTAACGCCCAAAGAGGTAGGTTTTTCCAAGTGTGCGAAAGCTCTTTGTCTTTTTGCAGGCTTTGCGGTGAAAATTTCTCTAATAGCTTTTTGAAAGCTGTGGAGTGGTTCATGTGAACACGGTGACATAATTCATGGTAGATAACATGATCTACTAAATAGGGTTGTAATAAGAGTAACCGACCATTTAAAGAAATATTCCCTGCTGAGGTGCAACTGCCCCAGCGGCCACGCTGCGCCTTTACAGAAACTTTAGCAATATCCACATTCATAATGTCCGCTAATTTTTTTGTACGTAGTGTAAGAGCTTCGGTAGCTTTTTTAACCAACCATCTTTGCAATAAAAGACAGCACATGAAAATTTCTGTTTCTTTGGCGTATATTCCCAACTCTCCATAAGAATCTTGTGTCAAAGACGGTAAAGAAGTATGTGTTTCACTAGCTTTACGTAATTCTTTGGCACGAATGTACCCACCTACTTTATCATGTTTGCTAATCTTCCAATGTTCTCCCAATAAGGGAAGATGAATGCTTTGTGGCAAAGCCTTGGCAGAAAGAATACCTGTATATTCTTGAAGTAATTGTTCGGCTTTCTTGTGTTGTACGGCACGAGGCAATATTCTATCTAAGGTTTTTTGTAGCCAAGGTAACATGGATTGCAAAAATTCTTGCTGTTGAAATAGGGTAAACTGTATTTTTTTAGGGAGAACAAGCTCCACATGTCCCAAGGGATGTACGCTGATTTTGGGGTTGTGTACACGCGAAGACCAACGCACTTTGCAAGGCCATTTTACACCGTCGGCAAGGGGAGCCGTTAATAAAGATGATAAGGCAGAACACATTCGTGACATATTGTTTTAAAGGGTTATAGGTTGAAAGGGGTGCACGATGAAAAAGTGCTAACTACTATAAGATTCCTGCGTAATTCATTGTGCAAAACCCTTACTCTATGAGCAATAAAAAACTATACTGCGTGTATAGGGTTAATGTATTACGTGTTGTAACTTTTTTGTTTCTTGTAAGTGACATTTTTCTAACAAGAGGTCTAAAGTTCATTTTTGTTCAGACTGGCATGGATTACTGTTTTGGCACATAGTTATCTGTAGAATGTGCATAAACCCCATACTAAATCTTTAAGGAACCTCTAAAGGTATCTAAGTTATCAATATTATATTTTTTACAAAGGGCTGTCACTTCGTCTGCCAAAGTAAAACAAAAATCTGGACGCATAAAATTCGCTGTACCTACTTGCACAGCGTGCGCTCCCACCAAAAGAAATTCGAGCACATCTTCGGCGCAACTAATGCCACCAAGACCTACTACGGGAATTTTCACTGCCTGTGCCACTTGCCATACACAACGTAAAGCCACAGGTTTAATGGCAGGGCCGGAAAGACCACCAATAATATTTGCTAATTCCGGTTTGCGCGTGCGCACATCCACAGCCATGCCAGAAAGGGTGTTAATGCAAGAAATGCTGTCTGCCCCTGCATCTTCCACAGCTTTGGCAATGGTAACAATATTGGTTACATTGGGAGAAAGCTTTACCATAAGTGGTTTATTGTTTGCTGCTTTGCGCACAGCTTCTGTGAGCTTGGCTGCCATGTGTGGGTCTTGTCCAAACAAAATACCACCTTCGTGCACATTGGGGCAAGAAATATTTACTTCAAGCGCAGCCACGCCTTCTTCTGCGGCTAATATGCCTGCAAGCTCGGCAAAGTCATCGGCGCATGATGCGTAAATATTGGCAATGATGGCTGTTTTTTGCCATGGAAGCCGTGGTAATTTATCTTTTATAAAGGATTCAACGCCGTCATTTTGCAAACCCACAGCGTTAAGCATGCCTGCTGTGGTTTCTGTTACGCGAGGCATGGCATTGCCAGCTCGCGGCTTTAAAGAAAGACCTTTGACCACTAATGCACCAAGTTTTGCTAAATCCCCAAAAGAGGCAAATTCCACTCCATAGCCGAAGGTGCCAGAAGCAGGAATAATAGGGTTTTTTATGGTTAGGCCAGCACCTATATTTACAGAAAGATCCATAATGTTCTACCTTTATAATGTGATATGCTCTGCCCAAAACACAGGGCCATGAGTACAGGTTTGCACGGGCCAAGATTTTTTATCTTCCACAGGCCATGCTTCTGTAGTGTGGGTGACGCAACCAAGGCAGGCGCCTACGCCACAAGCCATGCGGTTTTCCAAAGAAAGCTGTGTGCGCACGCCAAGCTCTAAAGCAAAGGTCTGCACAGTTTTCAAGAAAGGTTCTGGCCCGCAAGCAAGCACTAAGCCTTTTTGATCGGCTATTTCTTGCATGCTTTCCCTAATGGT
>CAZBDD010000100.1:2596-6000 GCA_964490475.1 uncultured Desulfovibrionaceae bacterium | reverse complement strand
CTGCTACGGTATTTTTGTGATAGCCTTGGTCACTGCGTATAAGCTGTAAACTATAGCGAATAGTTAAAGTATCTGTATGATCATCGCCAAAAAGGTGAGAAAATTTTGGGAGGATTTCTTCTAACAACTCTTCTGCAGAATCCAGCTCGCCAGCATTTTCATATAAAGTCGCCAAGCTATGAGCTACATGTAAAGTTTTTATATCGTCCTTTCCAAATAAATTTTTATACTGTTCATATATATGCTCAAAACGAATAAGCGCACGAGTAATTTTTCCGGCGTTTATAAGGGCAGTGGCTTCATTTTTATCTTTTAGTAATGCTGCAGGAACTTCTTTTTCCGCGGCATTTTTGGTAGCAGCGCTTTTTTCCAAATCGGCAATGATTTTTACTGTGCGTAAAGTAGCCTTACTGTCTTTTCCTAAAGCTTTTGTTTGTTTTTTCAATAATTGTTTATAAATTCTTTGAGCCGATGACAATTTTCCATGAATAAAAAAAGCATGTGCAATATCAGCGTAGGCAGAAAGCACTAAGGGGGAATATTCACCAAAAAGAGGTGCTTTCTTAAGAAGTACGCGTAACAGCTCTGAAGCCTGAGGAAAGTTTTTAAGTGCCATGTAAACAACTGCAAGGTCTTTTGTGCTCAGAAGAGTATCCAGATGATCCTCGCCAAGTATATGTTTTTGTTGTTCTACAATAGCTGCAAGTTTTATGGCAACTTCTTTAAGATTATCATTATTTTTGCTACTAAAGGCTAAATCTCTTTGGCTTTTAAGCATTTCTGGGTGGTTTGCTGAAAAGAGAGCCTTCTTCCTTTTTACAAGATTTTCATATTGTTTTATAGCCTTATCTTGTTCTCCATTATGAGTATATACGGTGGCAAGGGCAGAAAAAAGTTTGAAAGTCAGTACGTGTTTTGTGCCCAAACTTGTGAAAGCTTTTTTTATAGTATCAGATAAAATGTCTAGGGCTTGGTTATATTCACCTAAAGCATTGAAAACCAAAGCCTGAAGCCACTTCCCTTGCAGTGTTATTTCATGCGTATCTCCAAAGAGTTTGGGAGCCATGGTTATAACTCTATGCAATGGCTGCTGTGCTTTTTCAAAATCACCCAAAAGGTAATAAGCGTGTATTAAGCTTAATAAGGTGTAGTAGGCGTCTTTATGTTCCGTACCTAGTAGTGAAATTTGTTGTCTATATAAAGGAAATAAAATATCAAGGGCATCTTTAAATTTTGTGCGTGCAAAGAGAGTTTGAGCTAAAGCATATTGTGTTTTAAGACTTTCTTCGTGTTGTGCTCCCAAAGCCTCGTTGCTAAGCTGTAAAAGATTGCGTAAACTTTCTTCGGCTTCGGTATATTGGCCTGTACCGCATAAGCTTTCTGCTCTATTTCTTAAGGCCTTATATCTTTCAGGGGCGGCAAATCCTAAATTTTTCGTTATAATTTCTGATAATTGTGTATAAAGTTCTTGAGCTTTGGCATATTGCTGTTCAGCATAAGCTTTTTTAGCTTGTTGCTCTAGTTTTTGAATTTTTGCCGTAAAAGCATCAAGGCTTTTAGTAGGGACTTTTGTTGAAATCTTTATGTTTGGTATGCTGGAAGGAATTGGCGTAGAGGCTGCGAAGGCACAAAAAAACAAAGCAGAGTAAAGGATACCTAGCAAGGATAGCAGGGAAACCAAAAATATTTTATACATATATGTTACGCAGTATCTTGTGTACCAGCAGTTTAAATAATTGGTTATTTGTGTTAAAAAAATTACAGAGACACCAGATAATCATTTTCAAAAGTATCTTGTGATATGATAGTATAAATACCTTGAGCATTTTGTAGCAGATAAAAATCGGCATCGCCTAAATAAAATTCTTTATTTTTACCAAAAATATTTTGTTCTTTTATAATACATTCAGGAGAAATTTTTTGAATTTCTACACAAAAATTTTCATGGCTATGCAGTGCCCAAAACATATGATTCGGTGTAGTAGGAGAGTCTTTCTTGTAGACTTTTTGTGCTTGTGGCAAATCTTCTATGTTTTCATCTGTAAAGTCACGAACATAGGTTCTTTCAAAAATATCGCCTCGCACTACATATAAATCATCTTTTGTGCGAGAAAGCAACCAATCACCTGGGGAGCCGGAATAATAGTTATCATTGTCCCAACGAGTGAATATTTTTACATATTCTTTATGCCCAAGGCGTAAGGCTTGAATTTTTTGGCTGGCAAGACTTTTACAGGGCTGTACATAATCCATTAAGGAAATACGCATTCCTGTATCTGTGTTAAGTACTGTGGGTAGGTAGTTAGAATTGGGGCAGTATGCATCTGCATCCATACTATAAATACCTTCAAATACTTTACGTTCAATGGGGTAAACTTCGCCTTCAGTGCCTAACATGAGGTAAGCATCTTTGCTGCTTTGGACAAAAATGTCGCCTTCTAAAGTACGAACATGTAAGGTTATGTCTTTTCCAAAAACAGCTTCTGTGTGGACAACCCCTTGTATAATTGGAAGCTTTCTATAGCTTTGATAAAACTCTGCAGATGGCCAATCTTGCAATGTTTCTGCATTAAGGCAATCAAGAAGTCGAAAGCTTTGATAATAATCGCAAATGCATTCTGTGCAATAGTCAATAAAGGTTTTATCTGGATAACGTGCTTCAAATTTACTGAATACAATGTAACCGCCGGCCTTTTCACTATGTCCACCGCCTGACCCAATGTCATTGGCAATCCATTGTGCTAGATGGCTTGCTTTCATATCACGCGTGGTTGTGCGCACAGAAAATTTAAAATCTCCATTGGGTAAGGGAGAGTGTGCAACCACGGTATCAATACTGTCCACTTGGGTAGCAAGATCGCTGATAACACCTAAAATGTTGGGATCACACATAGGGGCAGCAATAAGGGCTAAGCGATATTCATCATGAATAATGTCTAAATTTTTTAAAGATGATGATGTTTGCAACAAGTCATTTAATGAAAGGTTAGAAAGGCGCAATTGCTTAAAAATACGCTCATCAATGCGCAAAGTATCCCACATATCTTTATCAAGAGGATGGCGCACTTCTGCAAAGCTGTTGGTATCCATAAATAAACCATAATGTAAAGCTGTGGCAAGGTTTATGTCTATGGGAAATTTTTCCTTAATAAGCAAATCCCAAATAAGTGTTGCGCAAGAGCCCAGCCATGGGCGTAAATCGTATAAAGGCGGTAAGTCTTTTTCCTGAATATGGTGGTCAATAACAGCTACATGCGGCGCTGTAACCTTGGATACATTGCCCATGCCATATTGACAATCTACTGTAACAAGCAAGCCATCCCATTGGTCTAACTGCGGGCGGTGCTGCACCGGAATATTTAATTGCAAAATCATAGCCACTAAATTGGGCTTTGTGATAGGAG
>CAZBDD010000100.1:0-2496 GCA_964490475.1 uncultured Desulfovibrionaceae bacterium | reverse complement strand
ACCGGAATATTTAATTGCAAAATCATAGCCACTAAATTGGGCTTTGTGATAGGAGGGCCGCCATAGAAAAAAAGAGGTTTTTTACCCATGGCTTCTAAAAAAGTATAGAGGGCAAAGCCAGAGGCCAAAGCATCGGCATCGGGAATATTATGACATTGAATGGCAATGGTATCGTGTTGCAAAATTTTATCTAATATCATAGATATCCTTAAATTAGGAGTTATAATTTATATGTATAGTATATGTTTTTTAGAGATGAAATGCAATGAAGAAAATATGTGATTGCACTATGCTAAAATTAACTTTTGCAACAGGCTGTTATATATTTTTACGATGACTTTTATAACGCCAATATACCCAATAGCCAAGAGAAAGAGATAGTACATACAAAACTGCACTAAGCAAAAATTCATGATCTTTATTTATTTGTAACCCGCTGCCCATGGTGGCAAAAATGAAATTCTGTACAGTAAATCCCAGTGTGGAGCCGCCAAGAAAGGAGAGAGCTGGTATGCGGCTTATACCGGCAAGAAAATTTGTTAAAAAATTACTTCCTAAAGGTACAATGCGTACTACAGTTGTGAGTATAAAAGGCGATTGACATAAAAAATCATTAAAATTATTCAATTTATGACCATATTTTTTGTGTAACCATGCTTGTCCCAAAAAGCGAGCGTATGAAAAACACAACAAACAAGCCAGAGCAGTACCAAGAGTTGCCAGTAGCGTACCTAACCACATTCCAAACACATAGCCCCCTAAAAGACTACAAAGCTGTCTTGGAATACCCATAGCTGTTAAGGCTGTTACCAAGCCTACATAAAGCACTATGCCATAAAAACCTTGATCACGTACATAGCTGTCCATCCATTCTTGTGTAGTAAGATTGGTAATGTCAAAAACACTGAACACAATAATGAGCAGTACGAAAAGAAAAAATAAGGAAAAAATTCGCAGCATAGCCTGTAGTTACTGTATAGTGTTATTGGGAGGACTTTTTTCTCGTAAGCAAAATTGAAGAAAGAGTAAAGCCATTTGTCCGAGAAAAAGCGTGATGTCGCTATCTACAAAAGCGATAGCAGACATGCATAAAGCCCCAACGCAGGGAAAAATAAATGAAATTTTTGGTTTAATAAGAAAAAAGCCTTGTAAAACTATAGCCAAAAAGAGTAAAGCAGGGCCATAGTACATATTCCAAGAGAGAATGTCGTCCATGGAAGCTTTATAATGTAGTTAAAAAATCATTGCAAATTATAAAAGTGTGGTTATATTTTGCCTTGCTGTGAAATGCATTGCAGCTTTTTTTAAAATAATTGTATTTAGAGGTGTTTACATGATTACCCTTACCCCCCGTGAAATTGTGGCAGAATTAGATAAATATATTATTGGGCAAGAACAAGCCAAGCGTATGGTAGCTGTTGCTGTGCGTAATCGTTGGCGCCGTGGGCAATTAGCTCCAGAATTACGTGATGAAGTAGCACCGAAGAATATTATTATGATGGGCCCCACAGGAGTGGGGAAAACGGAAATTGCACGTCGTTTGGCCAAATTATGTTCTGTTCCTTTTGTAAAAGTAGAGGCCACAAAATTTACTGAAGTAGGCTATGTGGGACGCGATGTGGAGTCTATGGTGCGCGATCTAATGGAAATCAGTATTAAGCTTGTACGCGAGGAAGAAAACATACGTGTGAAAGCTGAAGCTGAAGTAGCAGCAGAAAACCGCCTTTTAGATTTATTGCTACCTGCTTCTTTTGGAGCTGAAAGTGGACGCGATTCCACACGTGAAAAATTGCGTCAGCAATTTCGTCAAGGCTTTATGGATGATCGCGAAGTGGAAATGGAAGTTATGGAACAATCTGGCCCAAGTATTGATGTTTTTGCCATTCCTGGCATGGAAAACATGGGCTCGCAAGTAAAAGATATGTTCGGTAAAGCCTTCCCGCCAAAACCTAAAAGACGGAAGATGAGAATTGGTCAAGCTTTTACTGTGCTTGTTCAAGAAGAGTCAGAAAAATTGGTGGATGAGGAATCCTTGATGGAACGCGCTCGCGCTCGAGTAGAAGAGGGGGGTATTATTTTTATTGATGAAATTGATAAAATTGCCAGCACTTCTTCGCAACGTTCTTCAGATATTTCACGCGAAGGTGTACAACGTGACCTATTACCCATTGTAGAGGGTAGTGTGGTAAATACCAAATATGGTATGATTAAAACTGACCATGTACTTTTTATTGCTGCAGGGGCTTTTCATTTTAGTAAACCTTCTGATTTGATTCCGGAGTTACAAGGGCGTTTTCCTTTACGTGTAGAATTACAAGCTCTTGGTAAAGAAGAGTTTTTGCGTATTCTCACAGAGCCAGATAATGCTTTAACACGGCAATATGCCGCGCTGTTGGGCACAGAAAATGTGCATGTAAGCTATACCGACGATGGTTTAAAAGAAATTGCGGCTTTTGCAGAAGAAACCAATAACGAAACAGAAAATATTGGTGCACG
>CAZBDD010000099.1:0-6007 GCA_964490475.1 uncultured Desulfovibrionaceae bacterium | reverse complement strand
TGAGTGCATCCATACCCGTGGCGGCTGTGAGCGATGTGGGCATGCCAAGCATAAGCACCGGATCGTTAATGGCCACATTGGGAGTCACGCGCCAATCTACAATACTCATCTTCACCTTACGTGTGGTATCGGTAATGATGCAAAATCGTGTGATTTCAGAAGCTGTGCCCGCGGTGGTGTTGACGGCAATATAAGGCGGGATATTGTTTGTGGATTTATTTATCCCTTCATAGGCGTGAATAGTTTCGCCATTACTCACCACAAGGCCAATACCTTTACCACAATCATGGGCTGAGCCGCCGCCAAGGCTAATTATGCTGTCGCATCCTTCTTGTCTATAGGCGCTTACGCCATGGTCTACATTAATATCTGTGGGATTGGGCACCGTTTCATCGTACAAGGCATAGGGCATATGGGCTTGTTCTAATATCTGTGTGATGTGTTGCAATATGCCTGTTTGTATAATGCCTTTATCCGTAACAATTAAAGGTTTAGTTGCGTTAAGATCACGAAGTTTTTTAGGAACTCTTTTTATAGACCCTGCACCTATGAGGGTAATAGTTGGTATAAAAAAGGCATCAACTTTTTCTGTAATGTCCACAAAATCCTCCAGCGCTAATGCTGTGTTGTGAAAGTTATAAAAATCACGAGGACTGAAGATAGCACCGCATTTTATGCATTGTCAATGAAAAAGCTTGCTTTCATTATTTATAATACATGCTTACTCAGTTTGTGTGAATGGATTATAAATAAGTACTGTGTTATTTTAAGGATTATGTACAATTATTTTTTAAATAAATAAGGCGTTCACCAAAAGAGGGATAGTTTTAAGGAATGATTACAGATATTTTACATTTGGGATTATTGTATGAATGGGAGCACCCATAGCTACCACATTGTCCGGAACATCCTTCGTTACAATGGCACCAGCCCCAATGACACTATTTTCGCCTATAGTTACACGGGGTAAGATGGTTGACCCTGCACCTATAAAAGTATGACGCTTTATATGCACACAACCACATAAAGTAACGCCAGGCGCAATATGCACACCTTCTTCAAGAAAGCAATCATGCTCTACAATAGAACCAGTATTAACAATGCATCCCACGTTAATTTTTGCATAAGCGCCAACACAAGCCTTGGGTAACACCTGACTTCCACGATGGATTTTTGCCGTAGTAGCTATAAAAGCACTAGGATGAATTACCGAGGGGCATGTAAGACCATGCGTTTCTAGCAGATGTAACAAAGCTAACCTATCTTTTCCCCTGTGCCCTCCGATTGCTACGGCGCCATAAAATTTTTTATGTTGAGAGCTAAGCCATTGGCATAGGCCCTCTTCGCCTACCACAAGGGCTATTTCTGGCACTGGCGACTCAATACGTGCATTATCTACAAACAGAGCTATTGTATCACCGTGACTTACAATAATGTCGTGTAATACTTTGGCTTGTCCTGTTCCACCCCAAATAATATATTCCATATTACAATGCATCCATAATTAAAAGAGCTTTTTCACGCATGCGACAACTCTTTGCATTTCTTCTTTTGTTATATCATGATAGCTTGGCAAATTAATAGCTCTTGTATGCAGAGAATACGCTACAGGATTCGGTCTTTCAGGCGCTTTAAACTCCTCGAAAACTAGAGAAAGTGGCCAAAAAAATACGCGACCGTCGATATTATTCTTAGCGAATTCTTGTAACAATTGTTCTCTATCAAAAGCAATATTTTCATTAACAACAAGAGTTGGCATCCATGCGCCATTTTGGCAATGAGCAGGGGTAGGGTTTAGACTTACAGGTAATCCCGTAAATGACTCTTTATAAAAATCCAAGATTGCGCATTTTTTATTAATAAAAGTATCAATGCGCTTCATTTGGGCACAGCCAAGTGCCGCTTGAATGTTAGACATTTTATATTTAAAACCAATTTCATCGGGCCAAAACTGCTTAGTTTGTGCTTTACTTCTGCCATGATTGGAAAGAGTCAATACTTTTTCATACAAAGCATCATCGTTTGTAACAAACATTCCCCCTTCACCCGTAGTAATGGTTTTAGTACCATGAAATGAAAAAGCACCAAAAACCCCCATGGAGCCTGCTTTTTTCCCATGATATACTGAGCCTATAGCTTCAGCACTATCTTCGATAATAGGAATATTATATTTTTGCCCAAGAGTTAGTAGGGCGTCCATATGGCATAAATTACCATACACATGTACAGACATGATAGCCTTGGTGCGAGGTGTGATGGCTGCTTCAACCTGTTTTGGGTCTATACACCACGAATCTTTAAGTACATCTACTAGTATTGGTTTTGCACCTAAATAGGTAATGGGTGCCATGCTAGCTGTCCACGTAATTTCCGGCAAAATGACTTCGTCATCACGGCTAATTCCTAGGGCAGCCATGCCCATATGCAAAGCCCCAGTACAACTAGAAGTCGCTATGGCATGTTTTACATTCAAATGTGATGCAAAAAGTCGCTCAAATTCTGTAATATATGCATAACACTTATCCCCCCATCCATTGCGAATAGCATCGTTGACAAAAGAAAATTCTTCTTCGCCAATGGAAGGTTTTGTGTAAAAAATTTTAGAATGGTGCACTTTCACCCCTATAAGACGCTTCTTTGTGCCATAGGAAATTGCGGATAAGCAATAGCCAGCGGTTTAAGCTTTGAAATATGTTTTTGGCATCACATTATCTGATATATCAAGAATATTTTGCAATGCATAGTCGCAAAATATTCCTGCTGGGGTGGATTGTCAACTGAAATTAGTATATTGTTGAGCTCCTTTTCTACCTTTGTAAGCTTTATTAAGTTTCTTTAGGTATACAAAGACTGTTTAATTAAAAAACACGCTCTAATATATTCCCCTCACGTGCGATGTTTCTTGGCTGGTAAAAGTGTTGTTTTGAAACATGGGGGCATGAAAGTTTTCTATCCCTAGTGTATCAACACGTCTTTTGTAGACTGGTTGTGATCCTTCTTGAGGGTTTTCCTCTACAGGCTGACTCCATCTAGTATTTTGTGGGGTAGATAAATTGATTTCTTGTTCATCATTCACAAGGGATTTGTTGAAGTTCTCAACTTTCAGAGCAGAATTTGCTACAATGGCTAATTCCTCGTCAATACGCTCTTTGCGCATTATATTTATTTTTTCAACAGTACTTATTATAATGTCACGTTCTTCTTCTGCAATTTCTTCCAATTCAGCCTGAGTATAGATTGTATCTCCTACTATATATGCTAAATCATCCTCATTGCCACTTGCAATCACTCCAACATTCTCACCACTTCCTAAATGTATATTCTCTGTATTCGCTGCATTCTTTATTTGAAGAATATTGTTACCGTCTCCTAAATTAACAAAAGATTCATCTAGGATATTAAGAATATAAATATCGTTATTGCCACCTCCCATTGTCACAGAGCTATTTCCCCACAGATAATTCATCTTGAGCGTATTGTGTCCGTCTCCTGCAGTAAGCGATGATTCGTCTCCAAGGAATAATACTTCCATAATGTTATTTCCATTACCAATATGTATATTTGAACTATGAAGAACACTGCCTATATCTATAGTATTTTCACCATTACCAATATTCAATGTTGAGGCATCAAAAATCTGATGTAT
The DNA here is from genome assembly GCA_964490475.1 of uncultured Desulfovibrionaceae bacterium. Taxonomy (GTDB): domain Bacteria; phylum Desulfobacterota; class Desulfovibrionia; order Desulfovibrionales; family Desulfovibrionaceae; genus CAYJAD01. The sequence continues at coordinate 2,361 of CAZBDD010000099.1, read as the reverse complement.
ATCTATATTATTATTTCCATTTCCAACTATGATTGATGAACCTCTAATATCTTCGGATACAATAGTATTATTCTCATCATTTAGGAATCCTGAAGTATCCATAAAAAAATCTACTATGCTATTTTTATATTTATCATCAAGAATTTGGTGCGCATTTATTTGGTTATTGCCATTTCCGGTGATTATATTTGAAGCATAAGCAACTTGATGTACATCAATTTCATTATTACCATTGCCAATGTTTAATACTGAACTGTCAGTAACTTGATGTATATTTACCATATTATTGCCATGACCAATGCTCATATCTGAACCAGCATTGACCAAGTGTACGTCTGTCTGATTATTACCATTACCAATAGTCATACCTGAATTGACATTAAGTCTTTGTACATCTATTCCATTATTGCCGTCACCAATAGTTAATTCTGAATCATGAGTAACCTGAGCTACATCTACCTGATTGTTTCCATTACCAACAGTCAACGCTGAAGATTTGTTAACGGAAAACATTGTAATGTTATTATCGCCATTACCAATATCCATTATTGATGATTCTTGAATTATGCCTATATCAATTGTATTATTTCCATTACCAAATACTACTTTTGAATTTATAAGCCCAGTTCCGGCTCCATTTTCTGTAAGCGTATTATTACCGTCACCTAAAGTAATGTTTGCATCTCGTAAAATATTGGGAATTTCAATTATATTATTACCATCGCCTGCTGTAATAGCAATATTTTCTTTTGCTGAAATATAGGCTTTATTGTTTCCTTCGCTGAGGTCAACGCTTTGATTTTTACCGTATATATATACAGTGTCATCACCAGCGGATGTGGAGATATGTGCCCCTTCTGCAAGGCTTATGATGGTGTCATTACCATCACCTGTTGTCACTTTTTCGCTATTGATATTAATAAGAAGCGTATTTTCATCTTGAGAAAGCGTATTACCGGTGTATGTTGTGCTTTTTCCATCGGCATCATAAATTTGAGTTATATTATCTTTGGCAAAATAAACGGATGTTGAATTGTCATCATTTTCGACAATGCGCACATTTTCTGTTGTTGATATAGTAATATCTTGTCCATTTTGTGTTGTGTAGTTTATATCATAAGATTTAAGATTATCTGAGTCAGTAATAGTTTTTTCAACAATAGTAACACTAGCGCCGGAATCCAGTTCTATATTTGTATCTATCGGCTTTTGTTCATACATTATAGAATGAGAAGATATATCCATATTTGTATCTATTGGAGGAGATACGTTTTTTATATCTAAATAATAAGTTTTAGAAGGATAAGTAGCGCTTGTGTGAGAACTTGTTGCAGAAGAACCTTCGCTTGTGCTATTAGTTGGCGTGGTATTTTGGGGCTGTTCTGCAAACGCATTCTGACTACGCTGACTGTGCTGAAGATGCATTGTATCTTGGTAATACGTAGACGAATAGGATGAACCAGATGAAACTGCTGAGATAGTCATATATTTTCATCCCCCGTTTTGGAGTTTAAAATATTTAAAGGAGTATCATATTGGGTTGCCTATGGTAGCTCAAGGCTGGTAAGCAAAAAATTCCTATTGTAAATTCATGCATATTTTATACCGTCGGTAAATATTGCATATCCTCAAAAACATGAATAATAATATGCAAATATTTACAGACCAAGTTTATAGTATTTATTTAAAAAGGCTTGGCACTTATAAGCACCAAGCCTTTTACTAAAAAATTAAGACCTCTGCATAATCCAAAAAAATGTCGAAATACATGGATGCTTTGCTGTCCATTTGCGTAATTGCTCATTCTTCGCAAACGCAAACGCCTTCGGCGCCTGTTGGGTGGCTACTTCGCTTCGTTTGCAATGACTTTTGTTGTAATACCAAGTCATTGCGACGAATCAATCCACGCATTTGTAATTGTGCAGAGGTCTCAAATTTATATTGCTACACACCGATTTTAAGCTGAGCTAAGAAAAATACCGCTCTACTGCACAGTTCTGCCAGCAAGAAATACAGCATGCCAAGGCTTAAAAAAGCTGCAAAGCCTCTTACCTTTAGTGGGAGGACAAAGGCAAGGCCAAGGGCTATAAAAATCACTTGTAAGGCAAGATGATATAAGGAGATTGTAAAATCCGCAGGGGCTGTAAGCATTTGTGGATGCATGAAAACTGCTATCCATGGCAGCTTTGCGGCCAATGAAAGCACAATTCCCAAAATCAATGAGCCCATAGCGTATTTTCGAAAATATTCTTCAGCAATATTTCTGCCTAGCAAGAGGGCAAAGGCGCCGCCCAAGGTGAAGGCCGTACCATAAAAGCCTACTATCGTACCGGCATTGTTCCAAAAAGGCATGGCTTGTAC
>CAZBDD010000098.1:0-6074 GCA_964490475.1 uncultured Desulfovibrionaceae bacterium | reverse complement strand
CTAGAACCTGAATCTAGCGTGTCTACCAATTCCACCACCCCGGCAGGGATTGTACTGCTTGCGGTTTTCCTTGTATGTCAAGATGCACGCCTTGGCAAGCATTTTTCTTTATTCAGTTTTTATAATGTTCTTAAGTTTTTGATAATATATAAAATATTAGTCCATTGCAGTTATTCTACCCGAAAATACTTGCCTAGCAAGAGAGATTCTCCATAATTACTTATAGAATCAGTTCCCCACGTTTTAAAGTAGGGACTTTCCACTATTTTCATACTGTTTCTGTCTTCAGAAGGGCTAATGTGTAAAAGCATAAATGTCCCTCCTTGGGGGGATTCAATTTTAAGCTCTCCCTCAATAATAAATGCACTACTTTTTTGAGTGTAAAACTTAATTTGCGCATAGGAACCACCATTATTGAAGGTGTCTATGCCTTGCTCATAAATGCTCATGCAAACTAATGTTGCTTGGTTGCAATATATTCCTTCCCATGAGGGCATGGCATTGTCTGCCTTGTTCTCAGCTTGTGCTTGTAAAGGTGCTGTACATGTAAAAGCAAGTAAAAGTAGGCTATAAAATATTTTTTTCATGGCACTATTTTCCTTCCTTATGGCTTTCTAAAGATACCACGGCAAAGGTTTCTAAGTTATCCCAAATAATGGGTTTTAACTCTGCTGTGAAAGCAATGGTTTTTTCATGCTCTGGATTACGCAAAACGCCTTCAACGGTAATGTTTCCGCTTTCCAGTATTTTTGCTTCTGTTACTTGCGCCCAATATGCAGGCGCCCCGCCAGACATGCGGATATGCAAATCTTTACCGTCAAAATGTACAGAACCGTATTGGCCAATGGCTATGGTTGGTAAATCATAATCAAAAAATTTCTTTATGACCTTTTTTACATCTTGCATGGAAACAAGGCGTTCTCCTAAGGGAGCAGAGCCCCCTCCTGCTTTCAAAAGAGCAGGAGCAGTTCGTGCTTTACTTAAAGGATACATTTTTTCCACGTACAGAGCACCAAAATGTAAAAGTTTTTCTGGGGTTTTTGGGTTAAGAAAATCTTGTGGTTGTACAGTGTTAAGAAAAACTTTTGTCAACTGACTTATAACAATACTCATTCGTTTTTGTTCTTCTGGCGGCATATCTTGCGCTGCTGTAGCTGAGAGCGCACTAGTCATAATAAAGCATGCACAGAAAATTCCAATCCAAAAACGTTGCATTTTTACCCCTTTTTGATCTTATAATGTGCTTTGTAAATTGTTTTTTAGAAGAATTAATCTAAAGTATTAATTTTTTCTATTATTGTATCTATAATTTTCTCAGTATACATAAAATTATTTTCCACCCAGAGGTCATAACAGAACTTTATGAGAGAATGATAGTTTGAGTTTTTACTTTCTTTAAGGAATCTATTGTAGGAAGCTTTAACTTCAGCACGCAATGCCGGTTCTGGACTAAATTTATCATACACCATGTCAGTGCTAATACCTATAAGATACAGATATAATAAATTTTCGATTTCAGGCTTTATGATCTTTGCTAGGTCATTATTAGGAAATTGCCTTATAATGGCATCACCTAAAAGAATTCTTTCTCTAAGTTCGTCATGGGGTATCGTTAGGCTACCGTCCTCAAGTATTTGTTCATTTTTTTTAGCAAAGGCAAGGTATGCTTTGACACCTGCTGAGATATGTTTTCCAAATACTCTTGCGAGATAGTTAGCATCTGCAAGGGGCATGTACTGGCCTTCCCTTTCCACTAAGTATAGACCATAAGTAGCAGCTATTTCTTTAAATTTGTTTACTTGTTCTGTGTCGTCTCTGTTTAGCTCAGAAATTCCTTTGAATACTTCGTCATTAAAGCTATCCTCAGCAATTTTCATATAGTATTTATAAAAAGCAAGAAAAGCAGCGTCTCTTGTTTCTAGTGTATCTTGTTCAGTAAAGGTTTTAAAGTAAAAATCTTTAGCCTTTATAATGTCAGGCACTGTTTTTGAATCTTTCCCAAAATTATTTTCTAAGTCTTGTTCAAAAGTAGAGACTTTAGTAATATCCACTTCTGCTTGTGCCAAATGGGGCATCGCACATGTGAAAAAAGTAATAAAAAAGCATAGAGCTGTATAAAGTAATAAGCTATTTTTCCGTGAACTTTTCATATATATTCCTTTTATGTAAAATTATGTGATGATATCTTTTGAAGGGCATCATTACAGTGTAGTTAAATTAGTAGAGTCTTTCCATTGCAGGTATTTTAGTTAACAATATTTCATTTACTTTACTAGTATAGTTAAAAATATTTTCTTAGAGGGATATATTCATGCTCTCAGCCTTTTCTTGTAGTTTCTCCTGAACTTGCTTAGTATATATAAAATTATTTTTTTCCAAGAGGTCATAAATAAATTTTACGATGGGGTAATAGGTAGACTTTTTATTTTCTTTAAGAAATTTCTTGTAGGAAGTTTTAACCTCAGAAAGTAAAAGATTTTTATACTCATATACAGGAGTGTTAGGTAAGCCATGCAGATACAGGTAAACCAATGAATTAAGTTGCTTCTGTACAAGATCAGCTACGCTAGTCTCTGGGTATTTTGTTACTATAGCTTCTCCCAAAATAATTATTGCTCGTAACTCTTCAAAGCTTACATTTAAACCTGCATCTTGTGCTAAATATTCATTTTTTTTCATAAAAGCTAAGTACGCCATAAGAGATGGTGATAAATATTTTCCAAAAGTTTTTGCAAGATAGTTATTGTCAGCAATTGGTATATATGAGCCTTCAAACGCTGCTAAACGTAGCCCGTAGGTAGCAGCAAGTTCTCTACCTTTGTCGACAGCACTTTCATCCATAACTGAAAGGTTATAAAAAGCTTCGTCTTTATAGGTATTATCAGCAATTTTTAGAAAATATTTATTAAAAACAAGAAAAGCAGCATCACGAGTTTCTGGCGAGTCTTGTTCGCTAAAAGTGGCAAAATATAAATCTTTTGCTTTTAGAATGTTTTTTGCTGAAGCAGTAGGCTCAGTTTCTATATTTTCTAAGTCTTGTTCAAAAGTACTGACTTTAATAATATCCACTTCTGCTTGTGCCAAATGGGGCATCGCACATGTGAAAAAAGTAATAAAAAAGCATAGAGCTCCAAAAAAAGTTAAACTACTGTTCTTAGATAAAAAAATCATATGTACTCCTTGTTATGAAATATGTTTTATAATGGACAAAAGTGCTATTATCATAAGTTGTATCGTATATCAAACCTATTGTTTTTTAGAAAAATGAGGAAAAAGCTATTTTCTTAAAAACTTTGGATGCATTAATGATTAATTTCTTTGGGTAAACTTTTGCTAACGTCAAAAAAATTCCCTTAGACCCCTTCAAAACGGGCTTATTAAGCGTATCGTAAAAAGAGCTCTTTTTCCCTTCAATGAGTGAATTAATAACTGTTTCTTTAAGGTCGTATAACTTTAGAGGCTAATTGCAGAGATGTTACAATATCTAACATATTGGATGTATCGCCCACGCTCTTTTGCTCTAGCAATGAGTAGTGAGCTAGGCAAGTACCACAGACCAGTACATTTATGCCGCTTTGCTCTAAGCTTTGTAGAGGGGATAATGCCGCATGTCCTTGAGTGGCCAACTTAACCCCACCATTAAGTAAAACGACACGCCAAAGGTTTTTACCCATTTCTGGAAGAGTGTTTAAAAAGGTGAGCATAAGTTTTTCTCCAAGGCTATCGTCTCCAAGGCCAAGAAACTCAGTGGTAATAAAGACCAAAATTTTTTCTTCTGCTTGTTCTTCTTGCACTAGAGCATCATCCTGTGGCATGGCGGATTCGCCATTTTTTTGTGCTGAAAGCAGAAAATCTGTGCCTTGGGCTGTGCTTTGCACTATAAAGCCTTGTTGCTCAAGATAACGACTGACATTTTCCACGGCAGGCTCATTATCTACCCATATATTCACAGCTTGTACGGCATTTTCCTGTAAGTACTTACGGCATTGTACTACGGGTTGAGGGCAGGGTAAGGTTCTAAAGTCTAAGGCATTCATATATTCTCCTTGTTTATTTTTATAAAAATATTTTGGCTACAGTTGGGTAGCAAGTGCTTTTTAAGTGGGAGAGAAAAGTCTGCTGTGAAGTCTTTATGTGCGCAGTAAGCAATATAATTGCGTTGCTAAGGCGTCTAATACACGGGCAGGGTTTACATTGTATTGTAAAGCCTCTTGAGCTTCGTCGAGCATATGGCTTATTGTAAGGCGCTTTGAGGTTGAAAGAGCCTGAAAACAGGGTGTAAGAGGTCCTGATGTACCAGCTTCTGAGCTGGGGTTTAACGATGTAATAAGTCTTTTTTGGCAAAGCACGAGAACGTTAGTGGCTAATTCTTGAGCAACCGCTCCCTTGCTTGCTGTCATGGGCCACCAACCCTGTCCACTTTGTAGGAAGTGTGCTAGCGCTTCTTCCCACGGATGCAAATAGGTCTCTACATGATGTGAAGAAGGCCAAGGTAGTGTGGCCACCCATGAGCGTGATACTAATGTGGGTAAAATTTGTTCTCTTTGTGGCGTGAGTAATACAAATATTGTTGTGGGGGAGGGCTCTTCTAGCACTTTGAGAAGGGCATTGGCTGCAGCGTTACGGCTTATATCTATACCGCTTATGATAACTACACGCTTGGCACCACTGCGTGTTGTGTCGCCGAGTTTGCCTTTTAGGGCAGAGGCGTTTTCTTTGTTTAATGCCCGAACGGGCCCGGGATTTTCAGCATCGGCAGTGTTGGAGATGCGCCCATCGAAGGCAAGGACATCGGGATGAATACCTGCACTGATATGTAGGCAAGCAGGGCATTGCCCACAGGGTTCGTGACTGTTTGTAATTGCCTGTTGACAGTGCTGTACTGTGGCCCACCATAGAGCCATGGCTTGTCTTTCTTCTTCTACGCCTCCCTCAAATAAGAGAACCTGAGGGGCTACGCGCGCAAGTTCCAAAAGTCGCGTGCGAAGAGGAGAGAGAGCATCTTTTTTAGCAGCGTGAAGGGCCTTGCGTGCTTCATCAACGCAAAGCCCCAAATCTGTGTCTTTTGCAATGCGGGCCATGGCTTAAAGGCATTAGGCTAGGCTAATGGTTTGGTCGCGCTCTGGTCCAACAGAAATATAGCTAATCTTTACCTTACACAACTCTTCAATTCTTTGCACATACTTTTGCACTGTAGGGGGTAAACTTTCCCATGTGGTGCAGGCAGAAATATCTTCATTAAAGCCAGGCATGCTTTCGTAAATGGGCTCTACTTTACCAAGGGCGCCTTCTTCTTGCGGAGGTACCTGTATAGTTTTTCCATTATAGGTATATGCGGTGCAAATTTTAATGGTTTCAAGACCTTTTAATACATCAAGTTTGGTAAGGGCTATGTCTGTAAGGCCATTTAAACGAATACTTTCGCGTAAGATGGCTATATCTAACCATCCGCAACGGCGCGCGCGCCCTGTGGTGGCTCCAAATTCATGCCCTTGTTTGCGTAAAAAATCGCCAGTAGCATCTTCTAATTCCGTAGGGAAGGGACCGGCCCCGACTCGCGTAGTATAGGCTTTCACTATGCCAATGATAGTTTCGAGGCTACGAGGACCTACGCCACTGCCAGAAGCAGCACAACCTGCCACCGTGTTTGATGACGTCACAAAGGGATACGTTCCATGATCTATGTCTAAATGAATGCCTTGAGCGCCTTCAAAGAGAACAGATTTATTGGCTTCCCAAGCTTGTTCAATTTCGGTAGAAACATCTGCTAAATAAGGCACAAGACGCGGTGCTATACTCATGACTTCTTCAAAGACAGTTTCAGCGTCTAAAGGCTCAGCATTGTATAGAGCTTTTAAGAGGGTGTTTTTTTCTTCCAAAGCTGTAACAATTTTTGCACGCAACAAAGGGGCATCTGCCAAGTCTGCAGCTCGTATGCCGATACGGGACATTTTGTCTTCGTAGCAGGGGCCTATACCACGACCTGTGGTGCCAATTTTTTTGTCTGCTGCCTTATGGTTTTCTCGTGCGGCATCAATGGCCTTGTGGTAAGGTAGGATAAGGTGCATTTTTTT
>CAZBDD010000097.1:0-6076 GCA_964490475.1 uncultured Desulfovibrionaceae bacterium | reverse complement strand
CACAAAAAAAAAGCACCCGTTAAGGTGCTTTAATTTTTTGCTGGTGGGCAGTGAGACTACCAAGAATGTAATATAATCATGTGTAATTATATAGTAAAATAGTTTTAAAAATTTTTTCTACCCCCAAAAATACCCCCAGATATTTACCTTATGAAAACTTCATAATATTAATATATTACTCAAATATAAACGTGTAGTACATATTGTCTTACACGCTATAACTTGGGTAGCATGCTAGTCACTTCAGGAGTATTGGTTGAAAGATTCCAAATGGCAACTTTCATCTTTTTTATACGCTTTCCATCTCCAAAGTCCAATAAATCCTCACGCTTGAAGGTATTTAATATTTTGTTCAAACTGCCCAATTTTGCAGAAGTCATTAAAAAAGCTTCTTCTGGGTCAATCAATTTGCAATAAGACCAAAGCTGGCCTAAATCACGAAGAGTTAGATTGGTCTTTTTTGCTTCAATGAAAAAGAGCTTTGTAACTTCTTTCTTGCGTGCAATCCCTAAAATATCAATTTGAATGTCAACTCCAACGGCTAATTCGCAAACTACTCCATGCTTAGCAAGAACCTTGTCAAGACGTTCAGCATGAGCATCAACTGTTATCACGTCAAAATTCTTATAATTATCTTTTATATATTGATTGAGCCAGTTACACATAGGTGTATATAGGTCAAATTCACTTTTTACATTATTTTTATTCACCATAGCCCAATTCTCTTGCAATTTCAGTCCATGAGTTAAAGTGTTTTCCACGTATTGTTATAGGTATAAAGTCATCATTTTCACTAGGGTGAATAGGTTTGACTTTGTTATTTGCTCTTTTGGAGTCCCAATAATACCTATGTGTTTTTTCATGCGCATTTTTACCTTGTTGTCTATACCCAGCAAGTAATTCATCAGAGTACATTTCAAGAGCTTGTTGTTTATGAATAATTCCAAAACCAATGGGCAAAAATTCATTAGCCCAAATTTTTACTTGATGCTCTTTTTTCCAAAAATTTACTTTACCTTCATTATACTTTTTTACATTCCCATCACGCATATTGGGGTGTGCCCAGTCGATGGTTTGAACTGGAATATCAGTTGTTTTTAATAAGTTGCATATATCTATAACCATTTGCCAATTATGTGGTATTTCAAGGTAAACTCTATGCTCAAAATTCTCAAAATAAGCATTGCTACGTCTAATATATCCTGTAACGTCAGCGAAACCTTTGATAAATTGTTTACGCTCGTCTTGAGTGCTTGAAAAAATATCTGTGTGAATTTTTATATCATTATGGGATACTGCATTGTAAATAAATCTATTAATTTCACGTATTAAATAATCTGTATTTGGCTTAGTGAACGACAGTACAGTGGAAGAATTGTTTTGAATAAACTCAAGTCCAGAACCTACTAATGGCTCAACAATATTTCTTATATCTGCAATGCTAGCCTTAACATACAGCTTGATATCGTGGACTTCTTCGGTTTGTAATTTTTTATGCGGCATATCAATGGATACGATAGTATTCGTGACAGTTCTTTGGATTTCGCCATTTCCACAAATCATGCCCAAAAGATATGCCATTTCTATATTCATGGATAATTGCTCCTAATTATTATATCCAAGGCGATAGCCGTTATCAAATAAAAACCATACAAGGTCATTGTCATCAAGTCGATAGCCAAACTCGTCAGAGCGGTAATGAGTTGTACGATATTTTCTAGAATTCCATGGTGAAGAAATACCTGAAATCTCATTTAAGTAAATCCTTAGCTCAACTCCCCATTTATCTACATCACCCAGTAAACAGATACCTTCTGAGTTTAAATTAATGATTGTACCATATGCAGTATTATATTTAGAAATAAATTTAAGAATCTTATCTTCTCTACCCTCAACTTCAATAAAAAAATCTTGATTACTATTCTGAAGAAAACTTAAAAATGCATTATACATAAATCACCTCCAGTGTTTGGTATTGACTATAGTATGTTTTATATTTTTATAAAAATCAAGATATACTCATGGACTTTGTTTATTCGATATTTATAGGGGTAGCCTAGGGGGCGCATATTATTATAATCTTGCTGCCTATCCCATATAATTATATCGTCAAATATAAAGCCATGTTTTTTTAATTCTGTAGCTAAATCGCTATGAAGTGGATAAAATTCACTTTTTTTTCTAATATCCATCACATTTACCAGACAATAAGCTCCAGATTTTAAAACTCTATGTACCTTTGAAAAAAGCGACCCTAAACTGTCTATAAATTCAACGTAATTGGGTATATTCCCCATGTCGTTACTTTTTTCTGAGTAGTTTGTCGATTGTTTACCGTCGGCTGTTCGCCTCATATTTAAGATGTCCCAGTAAGGTGGTGATGTGACGCATAAGTCAAAGCTACTTTCCGCAAGCTTATCTAACTCAATAAAGCTATCTCCATTGATGATAGTAATTTTTTTGTCATCTTTAATTCGTTGTCGTGCAATATTGCAAAAATCTTCGGATAATTCAATGCCAGTTGCAATCCTTCCAAGATTACATGAAGCTATTAGCGTTGAGCCAGTCCCATTAAAAGGGTCTATAACTGATGCACCATCTTTTGAAAAAGTTCTTATTAATTTTTCACACAAGGCTATGGGATATGATGCAGGATGCGACAAGCTTTTTTCATCTTTAGTTTTAGTTAGGTCTCGCCAGATACTAAAAGAATTTTGAAGCCACTCCTTGCCTGTTAAGTTATTGCACCTCTTATCTTCGCTTATCACTATTCCACCTCTGTGATTGAATTGCCTTCATTTGATAATCAATATGGTTTCGTTCTTTATCTTTAATTTTATAGGCATCATAAACAAGCTTGTTAAGTTCTTCTAGCATTTCAAACCACATTTCACTCATATACTCTAGTGTTTCTAACGCCTTAACTATACTAATTATTTGGGGAGAGAATTGTTTGTCATAAACTAATGGTAATTTTTTTAAGTATTTTGCATCAGTATGCATCGTAAGCTTTGAGTTATTAAAGCAAAATTTTAATAAATAATAATTACAAAGTCTTGAATGTAGAAAACCTAGAATGTATCGGCACATCTTTTCATCGCCATCCGTGAAAATAGTTACCGTTTCTGAAGCTTCTAATTCACCGCCAAAACTTGCGATAATTCCAGATTCCGCACTATAAATGTTTTGTATGAAGACTTTATTGCCTTTTTTAGGGACTGCTCTGTTTTTAAAAGAAAACTTACGGATATCTTTTCCAACAACTGCGTTTAGAGTTTTTGATTTCCCTCTACCAACATAGCCAGTACATATATCGCTAAACTTTTGATAACTTGCCTCTAAAATTTCATAAATAGTAAAATCTTCTTCGCTGTCAAATAAAAGAATTTCGTTTACGTAAAAGTCTTGTGGAACTTCAAGCTTTTTTATAAATTCTTTATTTTCATATTTGTAAATATCTATTTTATTATCATTTTTAAACTTATTTTTGAGGGTTAATATGATTTGCTCGCCTCGAACGTTTTTAAAATATGCTCCAATATCAACAATTGATGCTATAGTTTTTTCTTTTAATATCATTTTACGTAGTGTCGAATAAGACGCAACGTGAAGGAAATTTTTGGGTATAATGTATGATATTGTGCCATTAGTGGCAGCTAAATCAAACGACCTATACAACGCTGCTATAAACAAATTGCTTCCTGCATCCTTTACCTTCCTCAAGAAGAAATATTCAGCAGTATCAATAACGATATCTTTGGTAATAGGAGCATATGGTGGGTTGCCAATAACAAAATCAGCTGGCGAACTCATTTTAAGTTGCTTCAAAACCTCTGCTTCGTTATTAGCTAAAGTGTCTACTGCTTGGGCATTTTGAATATTATAGTCTTTCTTGATTGAATTGATAGCTTTTTTGTCTATATCAGCACCATAAATTGATGCGTATCCCAAATGTTTGGCGGAAATTAAAAAGCTCCCTGTGCCACAACAAGGGTCTAGAACAGTAGCGTTTTGGGGTATTTCAAGAAATTGAATAATTTTTTGCGCTAGTTCAACATCTGTGTAAAAAATACCATTTGTTTTTTTGTATGTTGCATCAAGAGATTTCTCATATGCTTTGCTCTTTTGTGAGTAATTCACTAATGTCATGAGCTTCTCCTAAATACATTCAAAAACAGTAAAATTTACGGATAAATTTTTCTCACAATTTTCTAGAAAAATGTCAGAAATAAACGTCATTGTCAAGGTCTTGTGAAATTATAAAATGCAAAATTGTGGCTATGGATGTCTTATTTATATGAGTGTGCTATCCTATGGTGTACTCTGTCATGACCACATTTTTTGTATATCAATTTGCCTTAAATCCATGCGAGAAGCGTAGCGCCGAGCATGGATTTTGGGGGAGTCCAGAGGGATTTTTTACATAGGGCCCTCGGCAAGATTTGAGCTTGTGTGTCACAAGCTCCATCTTGCCAAGCAGAACCCTCGCTATTTACGTTAAATTTCATGCATGGGCTTTACTGTTTTAAAAGCTTTGTTATTGTGTGTGGCGGGGGTGTGTCTGTGTATTATTTGTTCTTAACAATGCCCTTATTAACATCCTATGTCATGGATTTTAGCTTGTCCAAATAATTAGCCCATTCTTCCATCATACGGCGACGTTCAGGCAAATATTCAGCGTAATTGTAGGCAGCACGAATGCTATTGCGTTCACCGTGGGCTAGTTGGCGTTCAATCCAGTCACGATTGTAACCTTGCTCATTTAAGAGCGTGGAAGCCATCGAGCGAAAGCCATGTACTGTCATTTCGTCCTTACCGTAACCCATACGGCGCAATCCTGCCAAAAGTGTCATATCACTAATGGGTGCGCTATCTGCTCTCATGCTTGGAAAAAGATATGTAGTGTGTCCTGTATAAAGATGTAAGTCTTTAAGCAAGGTCATAACTTGCCTTGCAAGGGGTACTATATGCACTTGTCGCATCTTCATACGCTTTGCAGGGATGCGCCACTCAGCGTTATCAAGGTCAAATTCTTCCCACTCAGCACGGCGTAATTCCCCTGGTCGCACAAAAACATAGGGTGCTATTTGCAATGCCGTTTGCACAATACGATTTCCTGTATATTCATCAATGTTTTGTAGTAGTATGCCAATTTCATTGGGGTCAGTAATGCTTGCATAATTTTTTGATTTTACAGGAACAAGTGCCCCTCGTAAGTCAGATGATATATCACGCTCAGCCCTACCTGTGGCTATGGCATAGCGAAAGATTTGTCCACATACTTGCAAAGTACGATGAGCAGTATCTAACGCTCCACGAACTTCTATTTTACGGAGTACATCCAATAGCTTTGGGGCTGTAATATCACTAATTGCCATGCTACCAAGCAAGGGAATAAGATCATTTTCTAAACGTGCCAAAGTTTTTTTTGCATGAGTGATACTCCAAGTTCCTTTGATATTTTCGTACCATTCTCGAGCAATAATTTCAAAGCTGTTGGTACGTTTAGTGCGTATGGCTTCCTTGCGGGCTTTCTTCTGTATGCTAGGGTCAATGCCGTGGGCAAGTTGCTCCTTGGCTTCGGCAAGAAATTTTCGTGCCGCTATGAGCGTAACATGTGGGTATTGCCCAAGGCTTAAAGTTTTTTCCTTCCCTTCAAAGCGGTATTTTACTCGCCATGCTTTACCTCCATTAGCGGAGATAAAAAGATATAGCCCGCCGCCATCGGAAAGCTTTTGAATTTTCCCCGTGCCCTTTGCAGCTCGTAATGTTGTGTCGGTAAGTTTTCCCATAATGTACTCCCAGCACCTTTTATACCCTCAAATCCAGTTAAAAAATAACAAGTTATGACTTTACAAAAAATGGGGGTATGGTTTTTAAAAAATGCTATATACCCCCTTTTCTACCCCCAAAAATGGAGAATGTCTAGGGGTGTTACGGGATGACATAGGATGAATGAAAACACAAAAACATAAGTCCCATAAGGCTTTATAGACCTTATGGGACTTTATTGTTGGTAGATTGGTGGGCAGTGAGGGGATCGAACCCCCGACATCCGCCTTGTAAGGGCGGCGCT
>CAZBDD010000096.1:0-6091 GCA_964490475.1 uncultured Desulfovibrionaceae bacterium | reverse complement strand
CGGACTTTCCTCCCCGTAGTAATACTACGCAGCGGTGATCCGTCTTACTCTTGTAAAAACTAGTCTTGGACGAAGAAAGTATGCTCCACAGGAGCTTTTGGAGCTTCTGCGCTTGCTATTACATCGTCAGGATTTGTAAAGTGTTCGCACCAATAAATGAGGCGTTGGCAATTGGGGCAGCTTAAAATTTGTTGCCCGCGTTGTAATTCAATAAAGGATTGCGGCGGAATGGAAATGTGGCAACCATTGCAAATGCCTTCTTTTACACCCACAATAACAGGATGTTCAAGGCGGCGGCGAATAAATTCATAGCGCTGGAATACAGGTTGTGGCACTTCAGAACCTGTGGAAGCGCGTTCTTTTTGCAATTGGGTTAATTTTTCTTCGGCTTTATGGATGCGCTCTTGCAAACCTTCATGTTTTACTTCAAGTTCTGCCTTTAAAGCAAGGTATGTTATATCAATTTCTGCCAATGCTTCTTCTTGCAAGCGTAATTCTTCGGCCAAAATCATTTTTTCTTCTTCACGCGAGCGATTTTGTTTTTCCATGCTGTCCATTTCGCGCATCATGGCATGGTATTCGCGTTGATTGGCCACTTGCATTAATTTATTTTTACTTTTTTTAATGCGAGCCACATCTTCTTCGATTTCAAAAGAAATACGTTTTTGCTGTTCTTGAATATGCGAAATTTTTTCTACGACTTTATTGCGCTTTTCGTCCATGACAGTATAGCGCTCTTCAAGATTGTTTAATTCAAGAGGAGCTTTTTTTAACTCTTCACTCACAACATGTATAGCATCATCAACTTTTTGCAGTTCAAGCAATTGCTCAATTTTTCTTAAATAGGTTGTATCCATATCTTTCTCCTTAAAGAGTCGGTGTAAAAGTTCTTCTATGCGCATGCCTACGTGCAAAAGTAGGTACTAGAAAAATTCGTTAAATGATATGATAAAACTTATGTATAGCTATATTTCAAGTCTTATCATAAGACACTAGCTATTGCGCGGGACGTAATGGTGATTGTGATGCAATAAATTCCACGCGCACAGAAGGTAGTAGTTTAACAAGAAGTGCCGCCAGATGCCGCATCATTTCTTCTTCAAGGCTGTGATGCCCCACATCTAACATAGGTAGGGGAGTGTCTAAAGCATTATGATATTTAACATCCCCAGTTATAAAAATATCTGCTCCAAGGGCATGAGCCTTATGCATAAAAGAAGAACCAGATCCAGTGCAGTATGCTATGCGTTGAATATGTTTGGGTTTTGCCCCACAAAGTGTGGCTGTGGAAAGGTCTATATGCTGTGCTAATTGTTCCAATAACACATCATAGGTTATTTCATGCGGTACATTTCCCACAAGTCCATACCCAAATTCATGAGGCAACTCTTGATCATCATCAGATACGCCCACAGTTTCTAACACTTTTAAACATTGCAATGAAAGCGCCCTAGCCAGCCAGCCAGCGGGGCCATCTGTATTTACGTCTAAAGATGTATGTGCGGCATACAAAGCTACATCATTTTGTAAAAGAATACGCAAAACATGATGGTAGTTATCCACTTTATCTGGCAATCGCCCTTGCATTAATAAGGGATGATGCGAAAAGATACAGCTTGCCCCAAGGTCTATGGCTTTTTGCAAAGAACTTGGCATAGGATCAAGACAAAGGGCTATACATTCAATATTTTGTTGCAAACAAGCCACTTGAATACCGCAATTATCCCAAGATGCTGCAAATCGAGGCGGAGCTATTTTTTCAACAATACTTATAATATCATTAAGTTTCATACAGTGGCCTTACATAAAATAAGGTGCTTTTCTGTTTTTGGCAGCGAAAGCACCTTTACATTTTTACAATGAAAACGCCTTTACAACAGGTTTCCATGGATGTTTTTCTTACTTTTGTCAAGCTTTTTCCTTTAATCATAAAGGTAAAATATAAGGCCATGGCATTAGTGACAGAGCTTTTTTGTTTTTCAAAAAAAAGAATTTACATCTATTTTAACACTACTTTACCATATATAATACTTATAGAGCAAAAAACAAAAGAAACCTTTATAAACTCTATAACTTTTTACCCTATAATGCGCGTAAATATTTTACAGCATTAACAAAAAGTAAAGTACCCGGGGCTGTTATTTCGCCGCGGGTCCAACCAGGATGATTGCTTACATGATGGAAAGCTTCAGGATGGGGCATAAGGCCAAGCACATGACCTGTAACGTCGGTAAGTCCTGCAATACCTAAAGGCGAGCCATTGGGGTTTGCGGGGTATTGTTGTGTAACTTCTTTACTTTGCGGATCAATATATTGCAAAGCAATGAGGTTTTCATCTTGCAAGCGCTGCAAGCAAGCAGCATCAATAGGAATAATTTTACCTTCGCCATGACGTACAGGAGAAGAAACAAATTCAAGTCCTTGTGTAAAGATACAAGGGCTTTTGGTGTTCACCTTCATTTCAATCCAGCGATCTTCATAGCGGGCAGAGTCATTGTGCCCAAGGGTAACTTGGCGTACAAAGCGCTCACCATCAAAGCTTGGCAAAAGCCCTAATTTTACTAAGAGCTGAAAACCATTGCAAATACCAAGTACAAGCTTTCCATCATCTAAAAATTCTTTTAAATGTTCTAATAGGAGCACACCATTTTTGTCTTCAAGGTGACGCCAGCGCATGCTGGCAGCGTGTGCTGCACCAAGGTCATCGCCATCTAGAAATCCACCGGGAAAAACTAAAAAATGATAATCTTTCAAAGAAATTTTTGCGTTTACAATATCAGAAAAATGCACAATATCCGCTTTATCTGCGCCTGCAAGCCGCGCTGTATGTGCTGTTTCCAAATGAGAATTGGTGCCATATCCTGTGATAACCAAGGTATTAACTGCGCCCATGAAGTATGGTCTCCTGTTTAGGGATTCAAAAGCAAAAGAAAATGTTAAGAAATTCAAATGCTGTTAATTGCTATCTTTCTGCCTTGTTTAGCCTAAAAGCAGGTCATTGTGCAATAGTTTATATTTTATGCAAAAAAATGATAATACGTTAATATTGTTTTATTTTATATTTTTTACTGTCATAAATCAATTTTTTTTACTAAAAAATTTTCTAAAGGAAAATTTGCTTTTCCTAGGGATATAGTATAGAGGTTACATTGTTCATGCCACAGATACAGAAAAACTTCAATGAATGTGCAAGTATCTTGAAATGTTGCACCATTAAGATAGAGTTTTATGCCTAAGACAAAGGCAAAGTAGAATAAAATTTCATACCTTGTATTTTTAGCAATTTGCTTTCCCATCAAAAAAGTTTTTTGCGAGTGTGCTTGGTATGTTTTTTTGTGTAAAATTAGCTATGATTAAAAACAATAGGTAGGGAATATGAAAACAAAATTTATTTTTGTTACAGGCGGCGTTCTTTCATCCTTGGGAAAAGGACTGGCAGCAGCTTCTCTTGGAGCTCTTTTGCAAACTCGCGGTCTTTCGGTCACCATACAAAAGCTTGATCCCTACATTAACGTAGACCCGGGCACCATGAATCCTTTTCAACATGGAGAAGTTTTTGTTACCGATGATGGTGCAGAGACAGATTTAGACCTTGGTCACTATGAGCGCTATTTGGGTGTGCCCATGTCTCGTAAAAACAATACCACTTCTGGTGCCGTGTATCATAAAGTTATTGCGAAAGAAAGACGCGGTGATTATCTGGGGGGTACTGTACAAGTTATTCCGCATATTACTGATGAAATTAAAAATTGTGTGCGCTCTTTGGCAGAAGGCAAAGATGCCCCCGATGTGGCCATAATTGAAATTGGTGGTACTGTGGGTGATATTGAAGGTCTGCCGTTTTTAGAAGCCATTCGTCAATTAAAATCAGAAATTGGCCGTGATAATTGCTTAAATATTCATTTGACCTTAGTGCCTTATCTTTCTTCTGCTGGGGAACATAAAACAAAACCCACACAACACAGTGTAAAAGAGTTACTTTCCATTGGCATTCAGCCTGACATTATTTTGTGTCGCTGTGAAAAAGCCATAGCTGCTGAATTAAAACGCAAAATTGCTCTTTTTTGTAATGTAGATAAAGACGCTGTGTTCTCTGCCGTAGACGTGAAGAACATTTACGAAGTGCCTTTAAAGTTTTATGAAGAAGGCTTTGACCAAAAAGTTGCTATTATGTTGCGTTTACCTGCACGCAATGCCAACTTAATGGCATGGGAGAAGCTTGTACACGATTGTGCCAACCCCAAGGGAAGTGTGACCATTGCCATTGTAGGTAAATATGTTGAATTAAAAGAAGCTTATAAGTCATTACACGAAGCTCTTATTCACGGTGGCATAGCCAATGGCGTGTGTGTAGAATTACGCTATGTTAATTCAGAAGAAATTCATGAATCTTGTGTGGCGCAAGCCTTGCAAGGTTGTCATGGTGTGCTTGTGCCTGGCGGCTTTGGTTATCGCGGCGTAGAAGGAAAAATTGCATCTATAAAATATGCTCGCGAAAATAAAATACCTTTCTTTGGTATTTGCCTAGGCATGCAATGTATGGTTATTGAATATGCACGTAGTGTTGCTGGCATTGCAGATGCCAACTCTGAAGAATTTGATAACCAGTGTAAAAACAAAGTTATCTATTACATGAGCGAATGGGTAGACCCAAGTACCGGCAAAACAGAGCGCCGCCATGTGGATAGTGACCTCGGTGGTACCATGCGTCTTGGTGCATATGCTTGTACTTTAGAAAAAGATAGCCTTGCTTTTGCCGCTTATGGTCAGAGTGATATCAATGAAAGACATAGGCATCGCTATGAATTTAACAACAATTATTTAGATATATTACAAGAAAATGGGCTTATTTTTAGCGGAAAATCTCCCGACGGTTCCCTTATGGAAATTGTAGAGGTTACAGATCATCCTTGGTTTGTGGGCTGCCAGTTTCACCCAGAGTTTAAATCTACGCCTATGAAAGCACATCCTCTTTTCCGTGATTTTATAGCAGCTACAAAAAAACAAGCAAAAGTTTAACTACTTTTTTATTTAAAGTTTATTGGGGGAAAACCTTTTGTGAAGGTTCTTCCCCCAAACTTCTTTTGCAAAAAACTATTCTATGCTTCTTTAAAATTATTCTATTTTCTGTATAACATTTCCTTTTTTTACTAGTACTGATTCTTAATAGCCTTTACCTTTTCTTGCTTTTGTGCCATGTCTATAATGTCCTGTTTTATTATTCTGTAACATTGGAGGTTATCCATGTCTCATGTAAGCGACGAATTGTTTAAAGCTTGGAACTTTCGCCATGCATGCAAAGCTTTTGATTCTAATGCAACAATAAGCGATGCTGATTTTTCTATTATTTTAGAAGCAGGGCGCCTTTCCCCTTCTTCTTTTGGTTTTGAGCCTTGGCAATTTCTTATAGTACAAAATGAAACTTTGCGCAAAGAACTCATGCCTTTATGCTGGGGAGCACAAGGCCAGCTTCCTACGGCCAGTCATTTTGTTATTATGCTTGCACGTAAGGGAGAAGCCATGAACCCGCATGGTGAATATGTGCGCAATACCATGATGCGCGATACACAGAAATTATCCGATGATGTGGCACAAATGCGTGTGGATTTCTTTAGTAATTTCATTGAAAATGATTTGGGCTATGCAGGAAATGAACGTGCAAAATTTGAATGGGCTGCACGGCAATGCTATATTCCCTTAGGAAATATGATGACCACAGCTGCCTTACTTGGATATGATTCTTGCCCCATGGAAGGTTTTAAAAAAGAAGAGCTTGAAGTTTTTCTAGCAGAAAAGGGCTTGCTTGATAGAGAAACCTTTGGTGTTGCAGTCATGGTGGCATTTGGTAAAAGAGCAGAGGAACCGCACCACCCAAAGACGAGACGCACCATGGAACAAGTTGTACAGTGGATTAAGTAATTTTTTGTTATTCTCTTTTTAGCTTGCAATAAGGCGGCAATATTTTCTGTAGAAAGAAAAATATTGCCGCCAATGATTTTTTACTTGCTAAAAAATTATCTTGTTAATTTACGGAACTTTACTCTTGTAGGAGTATCAGCACTTTTGCCAAGGCGTTTTTTACGGTCGGCTT
>CAZBDD010000095.1:0-6196 GCA_964490475.1 uncultured Desulfovibrionaceae bacterium | reverse complement strand
AAAGTAAAAGAAGATAAAACCGGCGCTGCCATGGCAGGTATTGGTTACTCTACATTCTATGATGTAGGTGTATCTGCCTCCGTTATGGAACGTAACTTATTAGGACGCGGATATTGGCTCCAAATCCAAGGTTTTACATCCACAACACGTACATCAGGCATTATTTCTTTTACTAACCCTCGCGTGTACGACACTGACCTATTAATGGGTGGTGACGTGTATTATACCTATAACTCTTGGGACGATTATAGCAAAACAACTCTAGGTAGTAGTATTCGCTTTGCTTACCCCATTGGTGAATATACCTCCGTTGGTATTAGCTATCGCTTAGAACAATACATAATGGATAATATTTTTGAAAACTCTGCCCCATCCATTAAAGAATACGAAGGTGTGAACTGGTCAAGTGCCGTTCTTGCACGCATTACTCGTGACACCACAAACAGTCGTACCCGACCCACAGAAGGCACTATTACACGTGCTTCTGTAGAGTTTGGTGGCTCCTTCCTTGGTGGTACAGACAACTTTGTAAAAGCTATGTTTGACTGGCAAGGCTTTTACGCTTTGGATAGAAAAGGTGATCATGTGTTACGCTTGCGTACACGTTTAGGTGGTGTTTTCCAAAATACTACTGAAATTGTTCCTGTATTCGAACGCTTTTACCTTGGTGGCATAGATACAATTCGTGGTTTTGACTACTCACATATTACCCCCAGAGACCGTGTATACGGCGATATTATTGGTGGTGACCGCATGGGTGTTGCTAACTTAGAATATATATGGAACTTTAGCGATGATTTAGGCATGGCTCTAGTCCCCTTCATTGATGCTGGCTTTAACATCGACTCAGAGCACATGAGTGTAAATGACCATATTGTAGCCACAGCTGGTGTTGAACTACGCTGGCGTTCGCCCATGGGTGACTTACGTATTGCTTATGGTATCCCACTCACGGAAGATTACTACAATAGACAACAACCGGGTAGATTTGAATTTACCATGGGTCATCAATTCTAAACATTTAAAAAAAATGAATAAAAAAGCCGATGTAAAACATCGGCTTTTTTATTTTTATCTATCTATTTCGAGTTTGACTAAAATAGAAAAATCACATAGAAAAGAAAATTTTATTTTTCCTTGCACTACATCTGCTAAAAATGTATAGTCTTAGACAGGGTTTTACCCTATCTGGTAAAGGTATTCATTATTAACATTTTTTGGAATCCTTGGAGGATGTATGGCTATCATTGAAAGAGTAGACGGTTTTTTTATTCCCACAGTAACTCTTATCGGCGCTGGCGCCGCTAAAACTATTCCTGAACGTATTAAATTGTTAAATGCCAAAAAACCTCTTATTGTTACCGATAAAGGTATTGTGCAAGTGGGTATTTTAAAGGCCATTACAGATATCATGGACGCAGCAGGTATGGATTATGCTGTGTTTGATGAAACCATTCCTAACCCCACAGACAACAACGTAGTTGCAGGGGCAGAAGTATATAAGAAAGAGAACTGTGACAGTTTAATTACCCTTGGCGGCGGCTCTTCTCATGACTGCGGTAAAGGCGTAGGTCTTGTTATTGCCAATGGCGGTTCTATTCATGACTATGAAGGTGTAGACAAATCTAACAATAGCATGCCTCCTTATGTGGCTGTTAACACCACTGCTGGTACAGCTTCTGAAATCACACGTTTTTGCATCATCACAGACACAAGCCGCAAAGTAAAAATGGCCATTGTTGACTGGCGCGTAACTCCAAACGTAGCCGTTAACGATCCACTTCTTATGATGGGCATGCCTCCATCACTTACTGCCGCTACTGGTATGGACGCACTTACACACGCCGTAGAAGCCTATGTTTCCACAGCTGCAACTCCTATTACCGATGCTTGTGCTGAAAAATGTATCCGCCTTGTGTTTGAACATTTACGCAAAGCAGTTGCCAATGGCAGCGATATCAATGCACGTGAAGGCATGTGTTATGCTCAATACCTTGGAGGTATGGCCTTTAACAATGCAAGCCTTGGTCACGTACATGCCATGGCTCACCAACTTGGTGGTTTCTACGACTTGCCACACGGTGAGTGTAACGCCATTTTGTTACCTCACGTAGAAGAATATAACATGATAGCTAACCTTGATAAGTTTGCTGCCATGGCTGAAATGATGGGCGAATGCACTTGTGGTCTTTCCAAGCGCGATGCAGCTCTTAAAGCCATTGCTGCTATCCGTCAGCTCTCCTCTGACGTAGGCATTCCTGCTGGTATCGAAGAATTGGCTGTACGTTATGGTAAAAAAGTTGACAGAAAAGATATTCCAACCATGGTACAAAATGCCCAAAAAGACGCTTGTGGTTTAACCAACCCACGCAAAATGTCTGATGCTGCTGTTACCATGATTTACGAAGCTGCATATTAATTAACATTTATATCTTTTAGGTTATATAAGCATAGTAAAATTACAACCTAAATGAATTTAAGGGGCGGTACTTATCATAGTGTCGCCCCTTTATTTTTGGTTCTTTACAGCTAATGTAGGTATTTCTCCATATACAATAAAGCTAAGGTAAGATATGGTTACAGCATTACGATATTTAGCATGTCACGCCAATATATTTAAAAAATATTGATGCAATTTGTACACAAATTTTATGTTCTTTGTTTTGAAGTGGGAGGCCCTATGCAATCTTTACTCCTTTCATTAGCACCACAAATTATAGCTTTTCGACAAGATATTCATAGACACCCAGAATTAGCATGGCTTGAATATAGGACAACCTCAAAAATTGCTGAAATTTTTGAGAATTTAGGCTATGAAGTAAACATGGGCCATAAGGCTATTGCACCACATGCACGTTTAACCCCTCCCTCCCCTACCACATGCGCTAGAGAAGAAGCCAGAGCCATTATTGAAGGAGCAAAGCCAGAACACATAGCCCTTATGCAACAAGATGGTGGCGGCCTTACAGGGCTTTGGTTTGACATACATCTAGGCCATAAAACAACCTGCGAAAAGCCCATTATAGCCTTTAGATTTGATATTGATGCCAATGAAGTCCAAGAAGAAATGCTAGAAAAGCATCTACCAGCAAAGAAGCATTTTAGCTCGCAACATCAAGGTATAATGCACGCATGCGGTCATGATGGGCATGCGGCTATAGGCGTAGGACTAGGACTTATGCTGCATCATATGCAAGCCGAATTAGAAAATGCTCCTGAAGCACTAACAGTGCGCCTTGTTTTCCAACCTGCAGAAGAAATAGGTCAAGGAGCCAAAGCCATGCTTGAAGCCGGAGCCATGAATAATGTGGTAGAAGTATACGGCCTTCATTTAGGCATTCAAGCTCAAAAAGAAGGCACTCTCATAGCGGGAACAACACATTTTCTTGCCAACACATCTTTTGAAGTGAATTTTATAGGCACCCCGGCCCATTCAGGGTTAGCCCCTCATGAAGGTAATAATGCTTTACTTGCAGCGGCCACAGCGGTTCAAGGCATGCATGCCATACCGCGCCACGGTAAAGGTCAAAGTCGAATAAATATAGGCGAACTTCATTGCACTGGTGCATCTAATGTCATTCCTGCCAATGCCTGGCTTGCTGGCGAAACACGTGGCATTGATGCAGAAATTAACGCGTGGATGACAGCCAATGCCAAACGCATTTGCCAAGGGGCATCGAGTATGTGGAATTGCTCACATACATTTACTGTTATGGGGAATTGTGTTAACGGTTTTTCTGATGTAAGCCTAGCCCAAGAAGTTTTGCAGGTTGCAAAAAAAATGCCCTGTTTTGATACGCTCATCGAACAGGATAAATTTTGGGCCTCGGAAGATTTTACATGGTTTTTACAAGATGTACAGGCTCATGGGGGGCGTGGCACATATATACAATTGGGAGTTTGCATTAAGGGAGGTCACCATACTGCTTGTTTTGATTTTGATGAAGAGGCACTCATGCGAGGTGTCGAGTTATTAACACGTATTGTTTTAAATAAATGTGCAAAGGGTCAGTAATTTATGCAATTGTATGCAGGATATTTTTTTATTTTTGTGGCAGCCACATGTTGGGGCTTTTTAGGAATTTTAGGACGCATTGCCATGGAATCTGGCATTGCTCCCTTAGATGTAGCCTTTTGGAGAGCACTCATAGGTGGCAGTTTTCTTTTTATGCATGCACTTTGTATCAAACAGGCCAAGGTGCATAGCGCAAAAGATTTTTTTGGCTTTTGTTTTTTTGGCATTTTTTCCATTGCTACTTTCTTTGCAGTCTATCAATACGCAGTAAAAGAAGGAGGGGCAGCCTTAGCCTCTGTACTTTTATACACCGCACCTGCATGGGTAGCTATTTTTTCACGTATATTTTTTGGGCTACGCTTCACATTTATAACAGGTTTTGCCATTGTTGTAGCTTTAATCGGTGGTATGCTCATGAGTTTTTCACCGGCTGATGTAGCCTCAGTTCCAGTACTTAGCAGCAGTGACACGGAACAAGTAAGTACCTCTTCTATACCATATTTAGGCATAGTATTTGGTTTACTGTCTGGATTTCTTTATGCCACCCACTATGTTGTTACAAAAAAACTCCTTGCTACTTACACACCATTTACATTATATGGTTATGCCTCCTTAGTGGCGGCATTGTGCCTTTTACCACTGACAAACTTACGTTTTGATTTGGGACTGCAGGCATGGTTAGCTATATTAGGTATAGGTTTTATGAGTACCTATTTAGCCTATTGGACGTATTGCGAAGCCATAAAACGATTACATCCAACTAAGGCCGCGGTACTTGCCACATTAGAGCCTGTCATAGCCACTGTTGCTGCATGGTACATTTGGGGGGAAAGCTTCTCTACCCTGGGTTGGTTTGGTGCTGTACTTATTCTTTCTACAGTACTTATTTTCCTATTGGATGACAGAAAGACCTTAACAAAAAAGGCTTAATATAATGGCTTAAATATTACTACGACTTTGCAAGACTTTTTTGCTTCTCTCATCTGAATTTTACTGCCCATCTCTATGCAAAATTTCTTTATACCATGTCATTAAACTTTAAAACTACAGGCTCATAAGATTTGCTCATGAGCCTGTATATCGCAGAATCAATGCCTCACAAGGATTTATGATGAACCAAACAATTGCAATGAAAACATTTTACCTTTGTGCTCTCTTGCTATTTACAAGTTTTTTTTCCACTATTGCCCACGCTGAAAAAGTAACAATCCAAGTTCCAAAGGATACGCCACGTGTAAAAGTGCTTGGAGCTGAATTTATCTTATCTGAAAAATTAACATTACCTGAAAAACAGCAACTATTGCGGGCTCGATGGAAGGAAATTTTACAAAATCATAAACATGACATTTTCAAAGCACAAAATATCCCCTTAACCCCCATGCATAAAAATCAGTGGATAGCTCTCAGCAAAATCACACTGAAGAATCCAAAATCTTTGAAAACTTTACGCAATATTAATGGTTTTTTTAACAGCATTTCTTCGCGCAAGGATAAAGATTTTTATGGTAAAAACGAATACTGGGCCACACCAGAGGAATTTATGCGCAATAAAAGTGGGGATTGTGAAGATTACGCCATTGCCAAATATTTTGCGCTGCAGCATTTTTCATGGCCTAAAGAAGATTTATGGGTAGTCTTTTTGCACGATAAAATTAATGTGGGCGGCCATGCCATATTGGTCGCAAAATTGGATAATAAAAAATTTGTGTTAGATAATTTAAGTCAGCCCAACTATTTACTTATTCCAGAACCTCAATACAAAAAACAGGTTGAACCCTTTGCCATGGCTAATCATCAAGGTTTATGGCTACGCGTAAGCAATTAGAAAATTAAATTTTTTGACGGTGGCACTTCATAAAAATAAAGGTGCCACCGTCAAAAATGTAGCTACAACATAAGACTTCTGCATAATCCAAAAAATGTTGTAATACATGGATTGCTTCGTCACTATGCTCCTCGTAATGACTTGGTATTACAACAAAAGTCATTGCGACGAAGCAATCCACGCACTTGTAATTATGCAACGGTCTCAATATAAAAAGCAATTTTTTTTACATTTTATGAGAAAACCGCAACTTAACAATATCTCATCCTAATATGAGCGGATACGCTCTATAGTGCTCGTAGTGGAATACCCTTCAAGCAAAGGCAAAGAATACACTAAGCCACCACGCTTTTGCA
>CAZBDD010000094.1:0-6230 GCA_964490475.1 uncultured Desulfovibrionaceae bacterium | reverse complement strand
TTCCCTTGGGGCTTTTTATATTCCCGAAATTTTAGGCGGAGCAAAAAGCATGTTGGTAGGCAATTTTATTAAAAATCAATTTCTTGTAGCTAGAGATTGGCCTTTGGGGGCTGCGGCAAGTACCTTCTTAACCTTATTGCTTATTTTGCTTCTTGGTATATATCGCTTGGTTAATGCCTACACGCACAATAAGCAAGATATTTTAAAAGAAGAGGGGGCGGCCTAATGCAACGCTTGGCAAAAGCATGGCTTTTTTTCGTATACGCATTACTATATACCCCCATTCTTTTGGTGGTGTTATACTCTTTTAATACAGCAAAATACTCCACACAATGGCGTGGTTTCACCTTAAAATGGTACGATGTTTTGTTTAGCAATCAAACCTTGTTAGATTCTGCCGTAAACTCTCTTATCATAGGTGCGCTTAGTGCTACCTTGGCTACTATTTTAGGACTTTTTGCTGCTGTAGCTTTAAAGCGCTATAGATTTTTTGGGCGCAAGGTATTGCACGGTTCTGTATATGTGCTGACGGTATCGCCGGATATAGTCATGGGTATCTCCTTGCTTATTTTCTTTATTGCCGTCAATATGGAATTGGGCTTTTTAACACTGCTTATAGCCCATACAACTCTTTCTTTGCCTTTTGTTATTATAACAGTTTTGGCAAGACTTTCTGAGTTTGATGAAAGTGTGGTGGAAGCTGCCCGAGACCTTGGGGCCTCAGAGTGGCAAGCTTTTTATCATATAATGTTGCCCATTATTTGGCCTGCGGTTATAGCGGGCTGGCTATTGGCTTTTACCTTGTCTATGGACGATGTGCTCATTTCCTTTTTTGTAACGGGGCCATCCTTTGAAGTATTACCTCTAAAAATCTATTCCATGGTGCGTCTTGGTATGAAGCCTGATGTCAATGCCCTTTCTGCTATTATGTTTGGTGTAACGATATTGTTGGTGGGTGCCACGTGGCTTTTGGGAGCAGGGAGAAAAAAGTAAAATGAAAAAAATTTTTTGGTCGGTATGTTGTTTGGTAGCGTGTGTCACTTTTGCCACATTACCCACTTTTGTAAAAACAGCTCAAGCAGCTGAAAAAGTGGTAAATGTTTATAATTGGTCAGAGTACATTCCACAAAGCGTTCTAGACCAATTTACTAAGGAAACAGGTATCAAGGTAGTATATACTACTTACGAATCCAACGAGGCCATGTTTGCTAAGCTTAAGCTATTGGGCGGCAAAGGCTATGATATTGTGGTTCCTTCCACGTATTTTGTTGACTTAATGCGTGATAATGGCTTGCTTAGTACAATTGATAAAAGCAAACTACCCAATTTAAAATATTTAGATACCAAGGCAACAGCAAAAGCTTTTAGTGCCGAAGATAATTATTCCGTCCCATATATGTGGGGTGTACAAGGCTTTATGGTGAATAAAAATGTGGTAGACCCAGCCACAATTAAGTCTTGGAATGATTTGTTGCGTCCTGAATTTAAAGGAAAACTATTATTATCTGATGATTTACGCGACACCTTTGGTGCAGCACTTTTGGCAACGGGCTCTTCCATTAATACCAAGAAGCCAGAAGAAATTAAAAAAGCTTTTGAATGGTTACAAAAACTCAAACCTAGTGTACGTATTTTTGATGTAACCGCCGCTAAGCAAGCTTTAATCAGCGGTGAAGTAGCTGCAGGCTTTATTTGGAATGGTGATGCATTTATCGCCAGCCAAGAGAGCGATGATCTTGTATTTGTGTATCCTCAAGAGGGTTCTCCTTTGTGGCTCGATAGCTTTGCCATTCCAGCCCATGCAGAAAACAAAGATGCTGCGCATGCTTTCATCAACTTTATTTTACGTCCTGACATTGCAGCAAAATGCGTTGAAGAATATAATTACACAACACCTAACACCGGTGTACAGGCGCATTTACCAAAAGAAATGGCAGAAAGTAATCTTATTTTTCCCTCCGATGCTGATATGAAAAATAGTGAATTTACCAAAGGTCTTGGCGATACACAAAAAGTGTATGAAAAGTATTGGGAAGATTTGAAAATTGGTGAGTAAGTCTTTAGAGTAAAGATTTTTTTCTTAATTTATTGTAAAAAGTCATAATTATTATTAATTATGACTTTTTTTGTTAATTATATCACAAAGAGCTAAAGAATTTTCTATAACTAACGATAATGAATTTCAAGAGAATGCGGTTTAAGGAGGTGCTATTTTGCTGTATGTGTTGTGATATGTTTGCAGATAAAGATACAAATGTAGAATTATTAGATAAATATTAAAATACTAGGTTATAAGCAAAAAATTGAAGCTAACTTGACGAAAGTTCGTAGTTTGGATACGTTAACGTAGGCTATAGAGATTTTTTTGAATTATTTTTTACAGTGTTGATGCTTTGTTTTGTGAAAGGTGTGTTATGCAAGTTGTTTATCAAAAAGTTTTTTCGGTTTTGTTTTTTTTAACAGTAATTTTTTCATTTATCTCTGTTTCTTTGGTGCATGGTGCAGAAAGTACCGGTCCTCCAGAAAATAAATATGTGGGTGTAGAAGCCTGTGTTGAATGCCATGAAGATATTGTGGCCACTTATCGTAAGAATTCGCGCAAGGCTCATAGTCATGATAGTCTAAAAAAAATGCAGGAAAAACTTACTGATGCAGAATTTCGTTCTTGCCTTTCTTGCCATACCACAGGCTATGGCCAACCAGGCGGCTTTACAAGTTTTGAGAGAACCCCGCAACTTGCCATGGTAGGTTGTGAAAGTTGTCACGGTATGGGGTATTTGCATACCATAGAGCAAACCACAGAAAGTTTGGTGCAAAAGCCTACTTTAGAAACGTGTCAAAAATGTCATGACGATTCGCGGGTGAATAGAATTAACTATGACGGCAGAATTCATGCCGGCGGTCATTAAAAACGTTTTTTGCGAGGAATGCAGTATGTTAGCGAAAAGTAGGTATATTGGCCGTAGATTTTCTTTACTCCTAGTGATTATGATGGTTGTTGTGCTTGGAATTACTATATCTTGGATAAGCTACGATAATAGAGAAAGGGCCATTAACCAAATGCAACAAGCAATGGTTTTTTCAGAAGAATTAATGCAAACCATTATATATAGACCTATGATGATGGGAGATGATGCAACAACACGTAAAGAATTTGCCTATTTTGGGCAAAATCATCCAAACTTGCAGATGTATATGTCAAGCTTTCTTGATAAAACAACCTATTCCACTGAAAAAAACAGCATTGAAAAATCTATTCAACAAGCTAATCTTCCACCGCTTATTATAGATGAGGCGCATCGCGCTTTACGAGAAAAAATGCAATCTTCTAACTTAGTAGAGTTTAAAGATAAGTGGTATTTCGGAAGTGTGCGCAGTATTTCTAATTCTAAAGAATGCTATCATTGTCATGGCTCTTCCAGAAGTATCTTGGGGCAATTTACTGTAGTGCGTGATGTTACTCCCATCATTGAAAGTTTGAATAGCACGATGTATCAAACCATCGTATTGGGGGTGGTGGCATTGGCATTAATGGTGCTATTTTTACGAATTTTTATTTTCCATGTCATTGTTTCGCGTCTTAATATTTTACGCGATGCCAGTAATAGCGTTATTGAAGGTAATTTGGATGCTCAATTTAAGGTTTCTGGCCAAGACGAATTGGCGGTTCTTGGACGAAACCTCGGTAGCATGGTTACAAATATCAAAAAAGAAATGGGTTTTTCACAAAGTATTTTAGCCGGTATTCCTATTCCTTACTTAGTTGTGGACACGGAAACTCGTGTAACAGCATGTAATAAAAAAATACTGGAAAGCTTTGGTTCTAGTGCAAAACCAGAAGAGTGTATTGGAAATAAATTGGAAGAGTTTACGCACAAGGTAGGCTTAAAAGACGGCCTGCTGGCACAAGTGGTTGGTGCTGGAAGGGCTCTTTCAGACCATCCCCTTTCTTTTGTGAATTTACGTGGAGAACAAAAACACTTTCTTATAACTTCCAGTGTACTGCATGATTTAGACCAGAAGCTTATGGGTGCTTTTGCCCTGGGTGTAGATATTACTGCCATACGTGCTCAGCAAGATTTAGTAGAAGAGCAAAATAAGCGTATAGGTCAAAGCGCCGATGATGCCGGTGAAATATCTTATACAGTGGCGGATAACTCCAGTTTATTAGCCACTCAAGTAGCTGCAGCTCGTTCAGCTGCATTAAATATTCTAGAGCAAACACAAAATTCTGTGGTGGCATGCACACAAATGCAAGCAACTTCTAGCGCCGTTACAGAAAAAGCTACGCATGCGTCTGAATTGGCAGCGTCTGCATGCAGTGAGGCAGATACCGGTCGTGATGTGGTGAAAGATGTCGTGCTGTGCATTGGCGATGTTATGGAGCAGGTGAACACCCTTTCACGCGATATGTCTAATTTAGGTTCGCAAGCGGCAAAAATTACGCATATTACCTCTGTTATTACTGATATTGCCGATCAAACAAACTTATTAGCGCTGAATGCGGCCATTGAGGCGGCACGAGCCGGAGAAGCCGGCCGCGGTTTCTCTGTGGTAGCTGATGAAGTGCGTAAGTTGGCAGAGAAAACACAAGATGCCACAAAGCAGGTAAATTCTAGCATCAGCTCCATAGTGGATGGCATTACTCATGCTACGCAAGGCGCCGATAAAACTTTGGAGCTTATGACCAAAGCGACAGATTTTTCACAGCAATCGGGTCATGCACTGGAACGTATTCAAAATATGATTCAAACCACAGCGCAAAATATTACCTTAATGGCAGATGCTGCACACGAACAAACCAATACGGTTACTTCCATGACAGAAGGGGTAGATGTGATTAATAGCATTACCCAAAATACAGTAGATGCCATGAATGTGGCAGAAAAGGCTGTGAAAGACTTGGATGAGACAGTGCACAAGCTTAATGCTGTTATTGTACAGATGAATAAAAATAAAATGCTGTAGATTTGATTAAAAAATAATTAAGATAACAGAAATTATTGTTTTTCTGTGGGGAACTTTTGCTAGCGCTAAAAGTTCCCACAGACACCCTTCAAAACGCGTTTCTTGTCTTTTACTAAAAGTGAAATTTTCGTGGCCTAACATTTTGTATTTAACAAAAGTTAGGCCCTTATTTTTAGGCGCGTTTTGAGGGGATGGGGGAAGTTGAGGAGGGAAGGGGCAGCTTTTTGGCGCTAGCAAAAGTGCCCCTTCCCCTCTCAAGAAAATACTAAATGCAAATCTACTATCTTAATTTCTTTGCTTACTTAGCCAGTAATCTAAAGTGCTGTATAAAATTTCGGGAGAAATAGGCTTGGTGATATGGTCATTCATACCATGCTGGAGGCTTTTTTCTTTATCACCACTCATGGCATGCGCCGACATTGCAATAACTGGCAAGCCGGTAAATTGTTGCTGTGCTCGAATGGCTTTAGTGGCTGAAAGACCATCCATAACAGGCATTTGAATATCCATAAGAACAGCGGCATAACTGCTTTTAGCCAGCATGTCTAAAGCTTCTTGCCCATTGTTGGCAATGTCTAAGGTGTAGCCCACTGTTTTGAGCAATTCTTCGGCAATAATCTGGTTAATTTGATTGTCTTCGACTAATAATAAATGCTCATGATGCATTTTCTGTTCAGTGGAAACAGGCATAGATAAAAGAGGGGTATCATTTTCTTGCATGGCTGCCACAGGAAAGATGGCTGTAAAGAAAAAGCTAGACCCATGCCCTAAACTGCTTTCTACCCAAATATTACCACGCATCATTTCTACAATGCGCTTAGAGATGGCAAGGCCAAGGCCTGTACCTCCATATTTTCGCGTTACAGAAGAATCTGCTTGAGAAAAAGCAGAAAAAAGTCCGCTGACCTGTTCTGAACTAAGACCAATACCTGTATCTTTGACAATGAATTTGCAATGCAAGGCATGGCTGCTTGTTCTTTCAGTATCGACTTTTTGGCGAATTATTGCTGATTCAATGACAAGGCTTACTTTGCCTTTACTGGTAAATTTGATGGCATTTCCCAACAAGTTTAATAAAACTTGTTTTAGACGTAAAGGGTCACCCACCAAGGCTGTTCCGGGGAAAAGCCCTTCATTAAGCTCAAAAACTAAATTTTTGCTATGTACAGTATGGCCTAAAAGACTTTGTAATTCTGAGCAAATATCGTGCAATGTGAAGGTTATGGTTTCCATTTCCAATTTGCCGGCTTCGATTTTAGAAA
>CAZBDD010000093.1:0-6258 GCA_964490475.1 uncultured Desulfovibrionaceae bacterium | reverse complement strand
CCCGACCTACTGATTACGAATCAGTTGCTCTACCAACTGAGCTAAGTTGGCTCACAAGAGAGCTTTTGCCTTAAAAGGGAAATCTTGTCAAGGTTTAGGCTCTTTGTGTAGAATTATTTAATTGTGCAGTTGTAGTTATTTGCTATCATTATTTTTTTGCTGCATTATAATTTTCTTTGTTAAGGGCTCGTGCCACCTTAGCGGAAGAATTTGGAGAGGCAAAGCCAGCTTCAATAAGTTGCATAGCTTCAAGGTCACGTTGAGCGCGGCTTTGTCCACCCATGATAACACCAAGAAGTTTTACTCCATTACGTTCAGCAGTAAAAATAAGGTTAAAACCAGACGCCCTTGTATAACCTGTTTTTAATCCGTGTAAGCCTTTTACTTGTCCGAGTAACCTGTTTGTGCTTTTATGCAGTACTTTATTGTGTCTAAAAGAGCGTGTATCATGATAACTCATGGCATGGGGGTGTGCCCTTAGGTAGCTTCTGGCCATTTTTAACATATCATAGGCAGTGGTATATTGTCCGGAAGCAGGAAGACCGTGAGGAGTCTTAAAGGTGCTGTTTCTCATACCAAGTTCGCGAGCTTTTTGGTTCATAAGACTAACAAATTTGGGGCTTGTTCCTGCAATAGATTGGGCTAAAGCTACAGATGCATTATTTCCGGAAGAAACTGCCATGCCAAGCATAAGCTTATCGAGAGAAATTTTTTCTCCTCTTCTTAATCTCATTCTGGAACCACCAGTTTTAGCTGCAGCACTACTTATGGTAGTAGTTTTATTTAGAGAAAGTTTTTTTTGCTTTACTAAGTCTAGGGCAATGTACATGCTCATAACTTTGGTGAGGGAAGCAGGTGGAATGGGGGTGTAAGGGTTTTGCTTGTAAAGAATACGCCCATTGGACATATTCATCAAAATAACGGCTCTAGATGTAATTTTCGCTGAGGCATCTACTGCTGTGGTAAATAAAAGGCTTAAAACGGTAAAACAAATAAAAAGTTGGTGTAATGCTTTCAAGATACGTTCCTCTGAAGAAGTTGTGAGTGAAGGAAAGGAGTTTTTTATTTTGATAAGAATTTCCTAAAAATACATGTAGGATAAATCTTGCTGAAGTATGTGCAAAAAGGTTGCACAAGGACAAAACTGTACAAAAAAACAACTTTTTTGAGAAAACCTTTCCTTTTCCAATACCTTTATAAAATAGGCACAATAATAAATAACCTAGAGCTTGCCCTAAGTGTGAGCATCATACAAGATTTTGGACATAAAACACAAGTAAAAATAATCAGCTTATTTAGCATTTTTTTTATACTGTTTTTTGTATTTTTGGCTAAATGTAAAAAAAATTTAACATGTGTGGGTAGTTTTTTGTTAGAATGTGTTGTAGTTGATTTTTTATAGCTATTTAAGTATACATTTTGTTTAAATAGTAATGAGGTGTTGCTATGTGTATTATCAAAAGAAAATCTCTTTTAACTATATGTCTTTGTAGCCTATTTTGTCTATTTTCTCAAAACTCTTTTGCAATGCAAGAAATTTCAGCTCAAGAGCTAAATGAAAAAGGAACGGCTTTTGAGAAAAAAGAACAATATAAAAAAGCTGCTTCCTTATATTTAAAAGCCGCTGAACAAGGCTTAGCCAATGCCCAGTACAATATATCTTGGCTGTATTTTGAGGGCAAGGGTGTCAAAAAAGATGTGACCCAAGCCTATATTTGGCTTCGTAAAGCTGCAGAACAGGGACATGTGGGAGCGCAGCATAATATAGGTGTATACTATCAACAAGGCTTTGGCGTGAAAGAAAATGCCAAAGAGGCCGCGATTTGGTATGCAAAAGCTGCGGAACAAGGCTTGGCTGATGCTCAGTATAATTTAGGGATACTTTATTTTCATGGTCTTGGTGTTAAAAAAGACATTGAACAAGCCTTGCGTTGGTATACAAAGGCTGCTGATCAGGGTGTTGTTGAGGCTATGCATAATATAGGTGTAATATATAGTGAAGATCTGGGTGTTGCTAAGGATTTAGAACAGGCGGTTGCTTTTTTTCATAAAGCAGCAGAAAAGGGATTTGCTGCATCGCAAAATAATCTTGGTTTATATTATACAAATGGTTATGGTGTTAAACAAGATTTTGAAAAAGGCGTGTACTGGTATCGTAAGGCTGCTGAGCAGGGTGTTGCTACAGCACAGTATAATTTAGGAATTCGCTATTATTTAGGGAAAGGTGTAAAAAAAGATTATGGACAAGCCGCTGCATGGTATCGTAAGGCTGCAGAACAGGGGGATGAAATGGCGGAATATAATCTTGGATCACAATATTTACATGGACAAGGCGTTAAAGAAGATTATACACAAGCTGCTTTTTGGTTTGATAGAGCCGCAAAGCGTGGTTTAGATGCGGCACAATATGCTATAAGCTTATTGCTTTTAGAAGGAATGGGCATAGAAAAAAATAAAAAAAAGGCGCTCTTTTGGTTGCGAGAAGCTGCCAAGCAAAACTATAAGAAAGCTCAGGAAAAGCTTAAAAAAATGAATGAATCTTGGTAGACGTGTTCAAAGTCCGTTATTTAGTTGTCACTGAAAAATGCGTTTTGCAGCTTCGACAATTTAGAGAAGTATAGATAGAAAAAATAGGGAATACACTCTAAAGTTTTTTTTGTTTTGGACGTTTTAGCCTGTGTTAGCTTTAGAAAGAATAACGTAGTAATTGTTTGTATGGGGAAAATATTTATGAAAAACATGAAGGTTTCACAAAAGCTTCTTATTGGCTTTGGTTGTATTTTGCTATCTATTTGCGTATTAGGTTTTTTTACTGTACTGGAAAAAGGGCAAGCTTCAGATCAAGCTCTTGAGATAGTAGAAAAAATCCTTCCAGAAATTTTTGACACCGCTGATTTACGAGAGGCTTTTCATGCTGCATATTTAGGAATGCGCACGTATCGCCTTACTCGAAACCCAGAAAATTACACAAAAATTCAGCAAGAGTTTGAGCGAGCAGATAAATTTTTACGACAGCTCAGCTCTTTGGCACAAAAATATCCTGATCTAGCTGTTTTGAAGCGGTTTATTTCTGACTTTGAGGGCGTTTATGGTCAATATGTCAGCTCTGTACACACATCTCACAATACTATCCTAGGCTTTTTACAGCATCAAAAATCGCTACAAAATTTTGAAGCAGAGATTAAAGAAAGTGTGAATGCTGTTACACAACTCATTGAAAAAGAGATGGATAGTGCAAGGCAACAACAAGATGCTGCTAAGCTAGACATGCTTGCTCAATATCTTGGCGCTACTATGAAATTTAATTTGGCATTGGATGCCATGCGTTTTGATGTGAGTTCAGCCGTTAGTACAAACGATAGTAAAAAAATTGTTATTATTCATAATCAGTTAAAAGCTCTTATTGCTCAAGCAAATATTGACAAAGAAGATTTTTCTTTAGAATCATTAAAAAATCTTGTGGGCAGTGTGTTGACAGTGCTCGAAAAGTATGACGTTGTTTTAGTGAGTATAGCTAAAAACATTGATGAACTTAATGCTCTTTCGCAAGAGCGCAGTGGCTATTCAAAGCAAATTCATAATATAATAAATCAAAGTTTTATTGATTTGGGCGCAGTGATAAATACTCGCCAAATGGACGCTGTGGATGGCTTAAAAACAAGCCAAATGACCACCATTATTTTCATTGCAGTTTTATTATTCGTTGGTATTGCTTTTGCCACTTATCTAACTAAAAGTATTACCGGTCCTTTGAATAAGGGTATGCAATTTGCCCAAGCTGTGGCAGCTGGCAACCTTGATGAACGGCTTTCGGTTGATTCAAAAGATGAGCTTGGCAAGTTGGCAGATGCATTGCGAACCATGGTGAGTTCTCTTAAAGAAAATATAACTCTTGCGCAAGAACAAGCTCAAAATGCTGCTCGTTTGAGCCAAGAAGCTAATGTTGCCATGGAGCAAGCCAAGCAGGCACAGGCCGCTGCAGAACAAGCCAAGCGTCAAGGTATGCTAGATGCTGCTGGCCAGCTAGAAGGTATTGTTGATGCGGTGTTTAGTGCTGCTCGTGAACTTTCTGCGCAAGTAACTGAATCAGGTCAAAGTGTCAGCGCAAGCTCTGACCGTATTACTGAGACAGCGTCCGCCATGGAGGAGATGAATTCCACAGTGCTTGAAGTAGCACGCAGTGCTGGCGATGCTACGCATGTCTCCAATGATGCTCGTAGTAAGGCTGAAGACGGGGCACAGATTGTACGTGATATGGTAAAACGCATTGCAGAAGTGGAAAGTCAGTCACAGCAATTGAAGAACGATATGGTTCACTTGGGCGGACAAGCCGAGGCCATTGGTGCTATTATGAATGTTATTTCTGATATTGCAGACCAAACTAACCTGTTAGCCTTAAATGCAGCCATTGAAGCTGCACGTGCCGGAGAAGCCGGACGTGGCTTTGCTGTGGTTGCTGATGAAGTACGCAAACTTGCTGAAAAAACTATGCAAGCTACAGTGGAAGTGGGCAGTGCCATTGCTGGTGTGCAAACCAGTGTAGAACGTAATATGAAGAATGTGGACAGCTCTGTGAACAGCATTGAGGCTGCTACTAATCTTGCACAAGATGCTGGTAGATCTTTAGAGGAGATTGTCTCCTTGGTGGATGCCTCAGCAGATCAGGTGCGTACCATTGCTACAGCGGCAGAAGAACAATCTGCTACTTCTGAAGAAATTAATCGCTCTTTAACCAGTATTAATAGCGCCTCTATGGAAACTTCGCGATCCATGAATGAAGCTACACAAGCTGTGATAGAGCTATCGGGGCAAGCAGAAAAGCTTGAGCAAGTTATTCGCGATATGAAGGAAAATGGATAAATAAGTACGGGGAAAATGCAAAGTTTGGCATTATGTAAAAAAATAAAGAGCTAGTATCTTTTTCATATTTTACGCATTTGGGCTTTGTTTTTCTCGTGTGTAAATTTTCAATAGTTAAGAAAAAACCTCCTGCTCTGTGGGAGGTTTTTTCTTAGGGAATTTGTAAATTTTTATGCATGAATTATTTGACGAAAAGTGTGTATATACTTTATTGTTCCGCAGGATGCTGTTTAAGGATTTAGTGAAGAGCATAACGATATAAAATTTATAACCTTTTACATAAAGAATATTATTATGGCATGTTATATAGTTACTGGCGGTGCTGGATTTATTGGCTCTTGTTATGTGTTGCAAAGTCGTGGTATAGGGGCACGGGTTATCAACGTAGATAAACTTACCTATGCTGGAAATATGGATAATCTAAATGCTTTAGCACACGATGAGGACTACGTTTTTGTGCATGGGGATATTGGTGATGAGAAACTTATGGAGTATACTTTTCAGCAACATGCCCCTGATGCTATTATAAATTTTGCTGCTGAATCTCATGTGGATCGTTCTATTTTAGATCCAGATGCTTTTGTACGCACCAATGTTTTAGGAACCTGTGTGCTTTTGCGTGTAGCTTTAAAATATTGGCAATCACTCAGTGATGCGAAAAAAGAAAACTTTCGATTTTTGCACGTTTCTACTGACGAAGTTTTTGGAGCGCTCAGCTTGCAAGATGCTGCATTTACAGAAGAGACTCCTTATGCTCCCAATAGTCCGTATGCGGCTTCTAAGGCTTCTAGTGATCATTTGGTACGTTCTTTTCACGAAACATATGGTCTGCCAGTACTTATTACCAACTGTTCTAACAACTATGGTCCGCGGCAATTTCCTGAAAAATTAATCCCCTTAGTTATTTGCAACGCTTTAGATGGTAAGCCTATTCCTATTTATGGTAAGGGTGAAAATATTCGCGACTGGTTGCATGTGGAAGACCATTGTCTTGCCATTGAAAATGTTTTGCAAAATGGCACTGTAGGGCGCACGTATAATATTGGCGGTAGGGCAGAGCGTACCAATATAGAGGTAGTTACTTGTATTTGCAGAGCTTTAGATGATTTTTCTCCTCTTACTCACGGTAAATATGAAGATTTTATTACCTATGTAAGTGATAGACCCGGTCATGATTTTCGTTATGCTATAGATTGTGCTCGTATAGAAAGTGAACTTGGATTTGTGCCGGAACATAGTTTTGAAGAAGGAATTTTAGAAACTGTTCGATGGTATTTGGCTAATCAAGAATGGGTGCAGCGTGCGCGTAGTGGTGCCTATCAAGACTGGTTACAAAAAAACTATACAGCGAGATAGTATGAAAGAGCGTAAAGGTATTCTTTTGGCTGGGGGCTCTGG
>CAZBDD010000092.1:0-6269 GCA_964490475.1 uncultured Desulfovibrionaceae bacterium | reverse complement strand
GGACATATGCTCTTACATGTGGCTGGTTTATCTTTTTTAGGTTTGGGCATTCAGCCTCCAACCCCAGAATGGGGCGTTATGATAGCCGAAGCGCGCAATTATTTGCGCACAGAGCCGCAGTTATTACTCTACCCCGGTCTTATGATTTTCTTAGCCACAGCGGCCAGTAATCTTTTAGGAGATACCCTTCGCGATAAACTTGACCCTGCTTTACACCAAGGGCACAGCCATAGTCAGGAAAAAATGCCATGTTAAGCGTTAAAAATCTCAGCCTTTTCGCAGGTAAAACTCCTCTTATACAAAATGTCTCTTTTACCTTAGCCCCAGGCGAAAGCCTTGCCCTTATGGGAGCCAGCGGAAGTGGAAAGTCACTCACAGCCATGGCCTGCATGGGGCTTTTACCCCCCAATATATGTCAAAGCTCAGGGCATATTTCTTATGGGGAAAATTCTACACAGACTCCTGCCCTTATTATGCAAAACCCTGCAGATTGCTTTGATGCACTTTTTCCAATGCGTAGTGC
The DNA here is from genome assembly GCA_964490475.1 of uncultured Desulfovibrionaceae bacterium. Lineage (GTDB taxonomy): Bacteria > Desulfobacterota > Desulfovibrionia > Desulfovibrionales > Desulfovibrionaceae > CAYJAD01. The sequence goes on along the minus strand of CAZBDD010000092.1, from coordinate 5,746 downwards.
CTTTACCGAAAGTTTTGGGCACAAAGCCTTTGCCCCCATTCCATCCAGCGCTACTAAGCTTATGGCAGGGCAAAAACAAGATAACTTTACCGAAAGTCTTTTACGCAAAGTGGGTTTTACGCATCCACAAGAAATTTTACGCGCCTACCCTTTTGAATTAAGCGGAGGAATGTTGCATCGCGTTATGATAGCATTGGCCTTGGGAATGGTACTTTTAGATAAAAGCAGCTGTATCATTGCCGATGAACCTCTTTCTGGTTTAGATACGCCATCAAAAGCGCATACTTTACAGCTTATGAAATCTTTGCAACAAGAATTTGGATTTTCTTTGCTCTATATAGATCATGATGTAGCTGCAGCCCACACTGTAGCCACACAACTTGCCATTATGCATGAAGGCCATTTAGTGGAATATGGCAACTTTAGTACTTTGCAACAACAGGCACAGCATGAAGCCACCAAAGCACTCATGTCTGCCTATGAGCGCTTAAAACATTGGGATACAGAATATCATGGGGTGCCATCAGCAACAATAAAGCCATTAGTAGAAATACAGAGCATTGGTAAGAGCTATGGCAATAAACAGGTTTTAGACCATATAGATCTCACCCTGTACGCCGGAAAAAGTGTGGGGGTGGTGGGCACCAACGGTGCAGGAAAAAGCACCTTAATGAGAATTTTACTGGGTCTGGATGAAGCTGATACGGGGCATATATATTGTCTTGGTCAAAAAGTAGAAAAAAATTTTGCCAACCCCGCATGGCGAAAAAATATGCAAGCTGTTTTCCAACATGGCAGGATGGCTGTGAATCCACGTCTATCAGTGACACAGATTTTGCGAGAACCCCTGCACGCTCAAGGTATTTGGCAAAAAATGTCATCAGCACAAAAACATAGTAAGGTGGAAGAACTCTTAGCCTTGGTAGAATTGCCCAGCCATTTTGCGCAAAAATATCCTTGGCACTTAAGCGGCGGACAAGTACAAAGGCTTTGTCTTGCCAGAGCGCTCGCTCTTCAACCAAGTATTTTAGTACTTGATGAGCCCCTAGCCGACTTAGACGCCGTGGTAGCAGAGCAAATTCAAACCATGCTTGTGCGCTTGCAAAAGCAGCTCAATGTGACCTTATTTTACATTTCCCACGACATTGGTTCTGTATTGCGCTTATGTTCAGAAATTATAGTTTTGGGACAAGGAAAAATACTAGATGTATTTTCTAAAGAGCACTACGCAGCCCCTGAAAGGCACAATATTTTTAAAATGCTTTTACAAAAAAATATTGCCTCTTTATAAACTTTTCAAACAAGCTTCTTAATATATTTTTAAGCTTTTCAAGGTATACTTTTCGATTTTTTTAAAAATATAACTAAAGCATTTCCTATACTTCTACGGTGAGTCCTAACATACTCCACTTTTATTAACAAATCCCCTTGCATTAGCGCATAAATTATGCTAGATTTTGCCTAATCTTTCAAAGATTGTATGTGCATAGTTTATTTAAATGTTTTTTTGTAGCGCAAACAAAGCGCTCAAAATGAGGTGGTTTATGAGTAGAAAACAGCAACATGCATCCCCATATGTCATGGGCTCTGTCAGTGTCCATGGACAGACAGAAAAAAAGGGAGCACCCTATATGACCACAAATTTTCAGGAGGAGGTGCATTATAATCCCATATGGATTACAAGCATTTCACGTGAATGGGAACAGCAATTACCCCACGCACAAAGAAGAAATTTTAAAGCCAAAGAATGCATTCCCCCCTCTTTAGACGGCAAAGGCACCGTTCCTGGCTTTTATTATATGAAGCATGGTAAAGCACGCGCTCTCTATAATGATAATAATGGTCGCGAGGTTACCCTGTATCACCTTGGCGAAGGAACCCTTATGTACGACCTAGCCATCTACAATAAAGGAATTCCTTACTTTTTGCATGCACTCACCCCCATTGAAGCGTATTTTTTTCCTGCAGAACAATTTTTTGATGAAGTTTTTGTAGCTCAAAACCCAAAGCTATTTCTCTCATTCATGTACTCACAAGCATTGAAAAATGCCTACTATACGCGTAGAATTATTACTATTGCCGGTGGGAATGCTTTTGCAAACACCTGCAAATTACTACTTGAACTTTCTCAAGCTTACGACAATACGCTTGACGTGCCCATGGGAGTAACCCACGAAGAAATAGCTTCTTTACTTTGTGTGCGTCGTAGCTGGCTTGGAAAAATATTGCGTCGCCTAAAAGACGAAAATGTGATTAGTCGTTGTACCAAAGCACGTCTTGTCATAGAAGATATTGAAAAATTAAGGAATTATGCTTCCCAGTAACGTACTTACCTTACTACATATTTTTTTACAACCTTACTTTGTGAAAGAACATACTTCGCAAAACCTCATATATACCCAGCACTAGAGGTATACTATAATAATAAAAGCCCTTTTACTCAGCAGGTTGCTAAGGGCTTTTTTAGGCTTTACCATTGGGAAAAAGTTTACTATATAGCGTCCTGCACAATTATTTTTTGATTTTTTACAAGTAAGTAAAAATATTTCTTTCAGAAAAATTTTATGTGCAGGACAAAGCCTTCAAAAATCGATAAGTTAGCAGCGTAACACAGCGCAAAATGTTTTGATTTTTGATTGCATTGGCTTCGTCAACGCCTAGAAGTCTTTGCATAATGCGTAGTAGACTTTATATAGAACGTAACACGATACACCTTGACAAGACATGTATGTCGTGTTTTCTGGTGTATTACTTGTGAAAAAAATCTTTTTCTTACCCTGTGTTCCCTTAAGGAGAGCCCCCCATGTCTGCTAATATAGCCCGTAACAATGCTATTCAAGCCATTACCAATTATCGTTCAAATCATGCCCCTTTAAATTTTGTAGAAACAAAGCCGCAAGACATTTTTGCTTGCAATGTTTTTAATGACAAAGTCATGCGCGAACGTTTGCCGCGTGCAGTGTATAAATCTTTACGTAAAACCATAGATTTTGGTCAGCGTATGGATCCTAACATTGCGGATAATGTAGCTTCAGCCATGAAAGATTGGGCCATTGAAAGAGGTGCCACACACTTTACGCACACTTTTTATCCCCTCACCGGTACCACCGCCGAAAAGCATGATACCTTTTTGCAGCCCGATGGTTATGGTGGTGTTATGGCCTCTTTTTCGGGTTCCATGCTTATTAAAGGAGAGCCCGATGCCTCCAGTTTTCCTTCAGGCGGTATTCGTTCTACCTTTGAAGCTCGTGGTTATACAGCATGGGATGTCACAAGCCCTGCGTACATCATGGAAAATCCCAATGGGACTTTTTTATGCATTCCCACCGTATTTCTTTCTTGGACAGGTATTGCCCTAGATAAAAAAACACCGCTTTTGCGCTCTAACCAAAGTCTTAACAAGCAGGCAAAACGTTTGCTGTCTATTTTCGGTATAGAAACGGAACTCCCCGTAGTGCCCTATGCCGGCCTTGAGCAAGAATATTTTCTTATTGATGCTAACTTCAACTTTGCAAGACCCGACATTCACTTAGCCGGTCGCACCCTCTTTGGAGCCCGCTCAGCCAAGGGGCAAGAATTTAGTGATCAATATTTTGGTGTCATTCCGCAACGTGTGCTTTCGTATATGATGGAAGTAGAACGCGAACTGTTTAAGCTAGGTGTACCCGTTTTAACACGGCACAATGAAGTAGCCCCAAGTCAATATGAGATTGCTCCACGCTTTGAATCAGGCAACTTAGCTGTGGACCATAACCAAACCATTATGACAGTGCTACGCAATGTCGCCAAGCGCTATGGCCTAAAATGCCTTTTGCATGAAAAGCCATTCAGCGGTATCAACGGTTCCGGCAAGCATTTAAATTATTCCCTTGGCAATGACGATTTAGGTTCTCTCTTTGAACCAGGTGATACCCCCCATGAGAATGCAAAATTTATGGTTTTTTGTGCTTGTATGATACGTGCTACCCATAAATTTGGCGCCATGTTACGTGCCACAGTGGCCGCCGCTGGCAATGACCATCGCTTAGGCGCCAACGAAGCACCTCCGGCCATCATGTCTATTTTCCTTGGCGACCAACTCACAGATGTTTTTGAGCAATTCCGCGCAGGTCGTGTAAAAGGTGCCAAGGGACAACGCATCATGAATGTGGGCGTAGATACCCTACCTCCATTACCGGCAGATCCCGGCGATCGTAACCGCACAAGCCCCATTGCCTTTACAGGAAATCGTTTTGAGTTTCGCGCCTTAGGCTCTAGCATGTCTGCTTCTGGTTCTTTAACCATGCTTAACACCATGATGGCAGATTCCATGAGCTTTGCTGCAGACTACCTAGAAAAAACCCTAAAACAAAACGATAACCTTAACGATGCTGTACAAAGCCTTATTCAAGAAATCATTGAAGAGCACAGTGCTGTTATCTTTAATGGCGATGGCTATTCCAGCATTTGGCATAAAGAAGCAGAGCGTCGCGGTTTGCCCAATTTGCGTACAACGCCAGAAGCTTTGGCTGTGTTCCAATGGCCTGAAGTCATAAAACTGTACGAAGAGCAAAATGTACTTAGCAAAACAGAGCTTTTATCTCGCCAAGAAATTTATTACGAGCAATATTGCAAAACCATTCGTTCCGAAGCTTTATTGGTGCAACGTATTGCTAAAACCATCATTTTCCCTGCGGCAATGCGCTACCAAGGCGAACTTGCCAGCACCTGCGCCAGCTTAAAGGCTGTGGGCAAAGATTTCCAAACACTTACTTTAGACGAAGTTACGGAATATTTGCGTAAAATGCAAAACGCTGTAGGTAAATTAGCAAAACAGCTAGAAAAAGTGGAAAGAGTAGATATGCAACTACATGAACAAGCCATGTTCTATTGCCAAAAAATCATTCCCCATATGGTAGAAGTACGCCAATGGGCCGATATGCTAGAAGGTGTTGTGGCTGATAATCTATGGTCTTTGCCTAGCTATCAAGAAATTTTATTCGGCAAATAAAAAAGACACACTATTTAATATACCCTTCGTAAAAATCACAATATAAGTTTTTACGAAGGGTATACTGAAGAACTTTTAGTTTTAAAAAGAATTAGTCATTACAAAATTTTGCAAACAATATTTACCGTTTAGCAAAAGACGCCATATCTACCTCTTGCAAAGGTGGCCCTTCAATACTCATATGTGCTAAAAAGGCAGATCTTTCTTCCATGGTCTCAAATTCAAAGCCCATAAGCGCACGCCCCACCATTTCACCACTATTGCTGTAGTTAAAATAGCAAATATTGCTCAATTTTGAGACATCTTCCATAAATTCCAGCAAAGCTCCGGGGCGCTCAGGAAATTGAATAAGAGCCGTAATGGGGTTTTTCCATAGCTGCGTATTATAGTTTATAATACGAAAAGCCACATCTTCGCGATGTGTTACATTGGCAAAAACATAGCCCTTTTCTTGCAATAACACCTCTAAAGCATCCAACATTTGTGGCGTACCTTTAAAGCCAAACACGGGGTGCGCGCTCTTTTCTTCATATTTTCCATAAAGAAAATCTTCTATATTAAGCTGTAATCTGCTTACATCATTCAATAAATGTAGCATAGCGCCAGCTTTTTCCGGAATATGTATTTCATAACAGCGCTTAAGAGTGGCTCCAATACTGGCTCTGCCTGCAATCCAAGATAAGCGCGCAAAATCCATGTTAGCACCAGATACAATGCAAGCAACATTTTTACCTTCTAGCTCTTTTTGCATCTTAA
>CAZBDD010000091.1:0-6281 GCA_964490475.1 uncultured Desulfovibrionaceae bacterium | reverse complement strand
CAAACGCCTTCGGCGCCCGTTGGGTGGCTACTTCGCTTCGCTCGCAATGACTTTCGTTGTAATACCAAGTCATTGCGAGCGTAGCGACGTGGCAATCCATGCCTTTTGGATTATACAGAGGTCTTACTTATATGTTTTCTTAAAAACAATGGGAAAGAAGCTTGGCTTCTTTCCCATTTACTGTATAGGTCGCTAAAACTATTTTTTAGGTGGTATACCTTGAGCTGCTTCTAAAAGGGGTTTTCCGGGTTTGCACACAAGCTCAAGAGGTAAATTTTTTGCTTGCTGCATAACAACACCCCCAAATTGCATTAAAGACACAGCCTGTGGTAAAACCAATTTGGCTTCTAAAGTGCCTGGATTAAGTATGCAATTTTTAATAGCATCAACATTGGCTTGAGTGGTAAAATTTAACAAAACAGCGCTTTCACTTTCAATATTTTGTTTTATAAAGCCATCCACCTGTTCCGGTGTACCCTTCATTTGCTCTACAGCTCTGAGAAAAGTACGAGGCAATAAACCCATATCGGAATAAGACAAGTTTATACCTTTCAGCATAATCTTTGGCATAATTTCAAAAAAATCAGCATCATAAAGCTCGTTAAAGCTTGCGAACGGCAAGGTAAAGTCTATGCTATTTTTTAAATCTCCCAGTTTTTGAACATTAAAATCAAAAGTTACTTTACTATCTTTATTATCTAGGCGAATGGAAGCAACAAAAGTTTTATCTATATGCGCCATTTCTCCATCCAAAAGCTCTTTACCAAGCATAACATATGCAGGAAATGCATTAAATTGAGAAATATTTACCTTGGAGTCTTTTAAGGCAAAGGTTAAGTCCAGACTTTTAGCAGTAATGGGTTCATATTTTCCTTTAATCTGTATTTCACCAACATTAACCCCAGGAATTTCTTTACCAGCTTGAAGCACGTTAACAACAAAACCTTTGGCATTTAAATCAATTTGATCTCCGCTGCCTAGGTATTCATTGAAGGATTTTAAAATTTTTTCTCCATCGACTTTAGTGTGTTTATCTTTAAAAGAAATTTCTGTGATAGAAGCAAGTAGACTTGCTGGGGGCAAGGCTATCTTTCCTAAAGTAAAACTCTCTAAAGCAGTTGTTACAGTGCCAACAGTTTCATCTTCTGTGGTTGATTGTAAACCTATTATCTCATAACTTCCCATACTTTGAGGCGTATAATCTTTAATTATGTACTTTTTAATAAGTACATCTTGCTTTGGCTTGTCTGTCGTAGCTTGCCAATCAACAAATTCACAATGGGTCATATATGCATCCATGGCCAAAGCAAAATATTCTTCGCTCAGATATTTAGCTTTAGATTGAAACAACTTTCCTATATTTTGCTTCCACTCTTGTCCGCGTGCTTGACCTATCTTCACTTCACTTTTTACGCCTTGAATAGTGTAGTTTAAGACTACATTCTTTATTGTTGCGTCCTTGGCTACTAAGGGATGTCCCTGAGTTGCTGGATTTAGGCTATCAAAATTAGGAGATACTAAAATAATTTCATCTATACTGTACGTAAGGGATGGATCATTAACAGACGCCCCTTTAAGTTTAGTAATGGTTAATGTATCTGAAAACATGTCGTACGTAACATTTTCAACAGTACCATTATATGATTTAATGGTTTCTGTTATGGCTGTTTCTATCTTACCTTTGCCATTATAAAGCCAGCCTGCAAAACCTGCGACACCAAGCGCAACAATAACGAGTAGAGCAATGAGAACCTTTTTCATACTGGTATACCCCGTTGAAATGTTTATAATGATATGAAGAACTATAGAAATACGCTTTCTATCATGGTATAATACATAAAAAATGTCAATAATTTATTAATTTCAGTATAAATCAACAAATAATTTTATTGAATGCATAAAAACATATTTTTTGAATGAATTGCGCAGAGGTCTCTATTAAGGAAACGCTGATTTAGAGGAAGAGAAACTTTCGGGCTTTACCACTTGCCCTTTAGGGGAAAGTTTCTCTTCCCCCTAAAGAAAATAATTCATTAAATCCTCCTTAATAGGAAAGAATACAAATATGCTTTGAAGGAATATACTCTTCTAATATTTACTCAAAAAAGCATAAAATCTGACATAAAGAGACATAAAAAGGTGTTTATATGAACACGCTCTAGAAATTATCATCTTGACAGAGGCTCTTGTGTATAGCACATTGCAAAAATGCGGTTTGCATTAGCAGCATAAAAAAGCCAATGAGCTTATACATATCTAATATACTAAACCGTTTGACTTTTTTATTTTTCGCATCATATTCTTTATTATAGTAAACTGAATTTTTATTTACAATGGCTAATGAAATAGACCTATTTTCTTGTGAAAATCAACCTCTACTTCATTTTTTTATGAAATTTTATATAGTTACTTAATTCTAAACGTTGCCATAAGGCAAAATAACAATTTTAATAAAATTATATCTTCAAGGAGAAAAACACTATGGGCATAGAAGTTTTTGGTATAGGCCCCCTGGAAACGAATTGCTATGTGGTATATCAAGGCGAGCATGCCATTGTGGTAGATCCAGGTGGTGACCCACGCCCTGTGCTTAAATTTTTACAGGCACAAAATTTACAATTGGCAGCCATTTGCTTAACCCATTTACATTTTGATCACCTCTATGGTGTGGCAGATTTACACGCCAGCACCAAGGCGCCCATTTATACACCCAAAGAGGACGCCTTTTTACTAGATACAGAGTCCGGACAAGGAGGCATGTGGGGCTTTCCTACAGTAAAAGAGTTTACATCTGCCCCTTTAACCGCTGGCGAACATACCATGGGTGGTATGCGCTTTATAGCATTACATACCCCTGGGCATACCCCCGGCAGCGTTTCCTTATACTTTCCCGAATTAAAACTGGTGTGTACTGGGGATGTGCTTTTTTATAGAGCCGTGGGTCGCTCTGACTTACCAGGCGGCGACCATCAAACACTTATCGAATCCATAAAAAAAGATCTTTTCACCTTACCACCTGAAACCATTGTTTACCCAGGGCATGGCCCCGAAACAAGCATTGGTGATGAAATAGCCAATAACCCCTTTTGTGGTGACTTTTCAAGATAACAAAGCAAACGCAGGTATATGCAATGACAACATCGCCTGTGTGCATCTTGGCGTGCAGTCCTAGGGCGCAAGGAAATTCTGACCATATGGCAGAACTTTTTGCCCAAGGCGTACGCCAAGGGGGACAAGAGCACGAAATACAAGCGCATATATATGCCTTACGTGATTATAACATTTTACCTTGCACTGCGTGTGGGGCGTGTTTTCGTCATCCCCAAGGTTTATGCCAATTTTCTGCTCAAGATGACGTTGCAGAACTTTTTTCTCGCGTAACAGAGGCATCGCATGTTTTCTTGGCTGCCCCCATCTTTTTTTATCATGTTCCAGCCATAGCCAAGGCATTTATGGATAGAGCTCAACAGCTATGGGCACAAAATATTAAAAATACAGAAAAAAAAGCTGTACAAAAAAAGGTTAGCGTTGGTCTTGTGGCGGCAAGGTCTAAAGGAGACAATCTTTTTTCCGGTACTTTATGGTCATTGCACTATTTTTTCGATGTATTTCAGATGGAAATTGAAAATAAGCATCTTTTCACAGGCCATGATGGACCAAAAGATTTTGCACAAGACGCCCTCGCCTGCTCACGCATAGAAAAAGCGGGCTATGCCATTGGTCGCCAACTTGTACATAAAGAAAAAATGTCCATTCTGCGATGAGACAGCAAAATATTTTTTAGCTTTATATTTCTTTACGTACAGGGAAAATGCATGTTATTTTCGCAAAAAGTAGCATTATTTTTTGATAAACTTCATACAGCATTTTTTACTGAGGTATGCTGTGTTGCTTGTTACCGCCCTTTTACCCCGTATGAAAACACGTCACAGCATCATACACCTTTAAAAAAACACCTTTGCCCTGATTGTATAACAAAAATACCGCCAGTCTCACAACACCTTTGCTCTTTATGCGGGCACACATTCACACAAAAACATATGGGAGCAATATGCCTACAATGTATGCACTGTCCGCCACCTTGGGACGGCCTATGCGCTTATACTAAATACGAAGATTTATTAAAAATTTTACTTATAAGATATAAGTTTTCTGCAGATTTTTCCTGCATTCCGCTGCTCTCTTCCTTATTGGTACACAGTTGCCAAACCCTCCCCCCCTGTGATGTCTGTATTCCTATGCCAAGGCATACGACTAGACTTGGCGCACAAGGTTTTAACCATGTTCTTGAATTATCTCGTCCTCTAAAAAAGATACTGCAAACACCTTTACATACAAACAACTTACAAAGAACACGTTTTACAGCACCTCAAGCAAGCCTTAATGCCACACAAAGAAAAAATAACCCTGCTCATAGTTTTATGGCACAAAATGTGCTACAAAAAAAGGTTTTACTTATAGATGACATTATGACGACAGGAGCCACCGTACACCATGCAAGCTTGGCTTTACGCCAATCCGGCGCGGAAAAAATTTATATTGCCTTAGTTGCACAGGTTCCCAGAAACAAAAAAAACATGTAATAAAACATCAAAAAAGTGAACAAGCAAAAAAACTGTTGTCATGAGTCTATATCCCTTTTATACTCATCTCGCGTAAATAACGGTTTTGAGTTTAATAAAAATAAGGAGAATTCTGAATGAAAAATCTTTTTGATGTTGTAAAGGGTGGAAACTTAGGAAATATTAGCCAAAGCCTTAATAGCGCCCTTGGCGGAAAGTTAGACGCTGTCATGAAAAATGCTGGCAGTGGGCATAGCGCAGCCCCCTCCCAAGGCGGTGGTTTTAGCGGTGTAGGTGGCTTATTAGGCTCCGCAGCTATCGGTGGTGTACTTGGGGCACTCTTCTCAGGGAAAAAAGCCAAAAAAATGGCTAAGAGTGCTGTTTTAGTAGGTGGCACAGCAGCCGCTGGCGCTTTGGCATGGAATTTTTATCAAAAATGGGCGCAAAATAAAAATGCGGCTCCAACATCAGGCCAAAATCAATTTCATACTGCTCCCTCTGCCCCCAATCAATTTGGCGATATCCCTGCTGTGACGCAAACTCCAGCGCCAGCTCCAGCTCCGGCTTCCAGCGTAGAAGATACAACAGCTCTTATTTTGCTAGAAGCCATGGTCTTCGCTGCCAGAGCTGATGGGCATATTGATGATGAAGAAAAAGCTTATATTCACAATGCTGTGGAATCGCTTTTCCCCGATCAAGAAATGTCTAGTGTATTAGATCAGTTTTTAAATCAGCCTGTGGACCCTATGTCCTTGGCGCGCAAAGTGCAAACCCCAGAAGAAGCGCAAGACCTCTATCGTCTTTCTTGTGCGGCCATTGAAATTGACTCTTTTATGGAGCGATCCTACCTTGATGGCCTTGCCAAAGCCTTAAACATTGAAGAGGCACACAAAAACAAGCTTGAACAAGAGGCTTTAGCTGTACGTGCTTCTATGGAAGAATAATTCTTTCTTGCATTAAATATATCACATGGCCTTTTCAGCATATATACTGAAAAACAAAGAAATATTTAACCACATGACCTTTGCAGTAAAGTGCACGACGGTCTGTTAAGACATCTCAAAAAGAGGGAAAAACATGAGACATCTTTTACTATTGGCTAGTGTAAGCATGTTATTACTTATGGTAGGTTGCAAACAGTACAATCCTTTTTCTGAAAATCCCCCACAAAAACCTGTGGAAACCCCAGCAGCGACGCAAGTATATGTACCTGCTCCAGCACCGGCAACCCCTCTGCCTGTGGTGCAAGCACCTCCCACATTACAACCTCTGCCGCCTGAAAACCAAGACCCTAGCCTAACCACTCCCAGTGGTAGCCCTGTGATTCCAAGTATTGGCACCACAACAAAACCTGACGGCACTGCCGTTCCTGTAGATACAAGACCTTTACATCAAAGGCCAAACCCGTCTTACAAGCCAACGCCCAAGCCTTTAAATATTTAATATTATAAACAAAGACTTCTTTATAACATTTTATACAGAACTCTTTAAAACCTAAAATTGAGGATAAATTATGAAAAAATTATTTCTTTTAAGTATCTTACTTATGACTTTTCTCATGGTAGGCTGTCACCATTATGGGCCTGGCCCTCACAATAACAACACTGTTGTGGTAAACCCTGGGCACAACCGCCCTCACAATAACAACACTGTTGTGGTAAAACCTGGGCACAACCGCCCTCACAATAACAACACTGTTGTGGTAAAACCTGAGCATAA
>CAZBDD010000090.1:5105-6375 GCA_964490475.1 uncultured Desulfovibrionaceae bacterium | reverse complement strand
TACTCACTTTCCCCACGAGGCTCTACCTATAATGCCTATATGATTAATGATACAAAAAAAGTTGTGGTAGATACCGTTTCTCACCATTGCACAGATACCATGCTTTGTCGTCTTTCTAAGATATGTAAATTAGAAGAGATAGATTACATTATTTGCAACCATATGGAATTAGACCATGCCGGCGCCTTAGAAGAAGTAGTGGAACGTTGCAAGCCTGAAAAGATTTTTGTTTCCACCATGGGCATGAAATCATTAGAAGGATATTACCCCTCTAAAGGTTGGCCTTTACAAGCATTGAAAACCGGTGACACACTTAACATTGGTCAAAGAAATTTACACTTTGTAGAAACGCGCATGCTACATTGGCCTGATAGCATGGTTACCTATATGGCAGAAGACAAAATACTGTTTAGTAATGATGCTTTTGGGCAAAATATTGCATCTTCTGAGCGCTTTGCCGATGCTTTTTCTAAGGAGCAAATTTTACAAGCAGTAAAAGAATATTATTACAATATTGTTTTACCATATTCTCCACAAGTTCTTAAGGCCATTGAAGGTCTTGGGGCTTTAGATATTGATATGATAGCACCTGACCACGGTCTCATTCATAGTGGGCCAGAGTATGTAAACTTTATTATTGATTTATATAAAGAAATGGCTTTGCAAAAAACGCAAAAACGCGCTCTTATTGTCTACGATACCATGTGGCATAGCACAGAGAAAATGGCGCACGCCATAGGCAATGGCCTTGAAGAAATGAACGTGCCTTATCGCATTATGTCCTTAAAGGGCAATCATCATAGCGCTGTTATGACAGAGCTTGCTGATTGTGGTGCCGTAATCATGGGTAGCCCTACACACAACAATGGCATTATGCCTTATGTTGCTGCTATGCTAACCTATATGAAAGGCTTGCGTCCGCAAAACCGCATTGCGGCGGCTTTTGGCTCTTATGGATGGTCCGGTGAAGGCCCAAAAATTGTGCATGAATGGCTGAGTTCCATGGGTATGGAAATGGTGGGCGACCCTCTCAAGCAACAATGGAAACCTACTCATGAAGGGCTAAAAACCTGCCATGAACTAGGAAAGAGCGTAGGGGAAGCACTTATTAAAAAAATTGCGTAATATACCTTTTTACGATAGGTTGGTTAAGAAGCAAGGTAAGAAAATTATCTTCTTTTTTTCCAACCTTTTTTATGACCTTAACCCCTAAAGAGCTCATCATGTCTTTAAATATAGCTATTCTTGCTTCCGGTAGCGGTACCAATGC
>CAZBDD010000090.1:0-5005 GCA_964490475.1 uncultured Desulfovibrionaceae bacterium | reverse complement strand
AGCTCATCATGTCTTTAAATATAGCTATTCTTGCTTCCGGTAGCGGTACCAATGCTCAAGCCATTTTTGATAAAATCACTAGCGGGCAACTACAAGCCAAAGTCAGCCTTGTTATATCAAACAGACCTGGGGCAAAGGTATTGGAAAGGGCGCAAAAACTCCACATACCTACCCTTGAACTTGATCACAAAGCCTACCCGGATAGAGAAAGCTTTGATAGAGTACTGGTGAAAGCCTTACAAGATTGCGGCGCACAACTTATTGTACTTGCCGGATATATGCGTTTACTCACCCCTTATTTCTTTACTGTTTTTGAAGGTAAGGTAATAAATATGCACCCTGCCATTTTACCCAGCTTTAAAGGGGCTCACGGTGCCGCCGACGCTTGTGCTTGGGGAGTGAAAATTTCTGGATGTACTGTACATTTTGTGGATGAACAAATGGATCATGGAGCTGTTATTGCGCAAGGAGCTTTACCTGTATTTACCCACGAAAAACCGGAAGACTTGCAAAAACGTATTCAAGTATTGGAGCATCGCCTTTTCCCTCAAGTGATTCAGTGGATTGCCGAACACCGTATATCTGTGGAAGGGCGCCAAGTAATATGGAAAGCAAAGCCTGAAAAAAGTAATCCTGCCAATGTAGATATAAGTCAAGAAGGGGCATATTTTATCTGGCCTCCCCTTGAAGAGGGCTTTTAATTTTTTTGATGTAGGAAGTACCTATGCAAGATAATGCAGATAAAAAGTTTAAAACTGTGGCGCATTACCCCATTCCCCTGGGCACAGAAATGACAAGCATATTTCCTCATAATACCAAACTGAACATTCATTTTGTAGGATATGAAGAGGATTCTTTCTTGCTGTTTCGCTTACCAGTCATTACGGGTATTGCCAACTACATGCAAATGTCTACACCTATTTCAGCAACCTTCACCCTAGGTGCTCATAAGGTAGCCTTTAAAACGTCCATAAGCTTGCCTCTCATTAAGCAAAGGCTGGCTTTTTGCACCTACCCCGCTGGCTTTCGTTTGTATGAAATACGCTATGACGAGCGCTTTGAATGCCTTATTCCAGCCGCCATTATGTTAGACAAAAAATATGTAGGGGTACTGCGTGATATTTCTGCTTCTGGATGCCTTGTTAGTTTTGACTCTATACATGGTACAGCTTTACGCAATTTTCAAACAGACCAAAGCATTACTTTAGAAATATGGACACCGCAAGAAACATTGCAAATTGCCGGTACCATCACGCGGGTGAGTAAGAATTTTTTGCGTGTTTCACTAGGTATAAATTTTGGGATTTTATCTAAAGAAGACATGCATAATCTAGACGATTTCTTATATAATTTGCGCTTCACAGGTGTAACGCAACAATCATAAAAAAGCGTCAAAACAGAGCTTAACACTCTATTTTGACGCTTTTCGCATAAAATATATTTTTTTACTTCATCTGTTTTTCTAAAAAAATTCTAGCCTGAAAATAGCGATTTAAAATATCTTCTGCATAGCTTCGGTAAGATCCCCCCACATAGCTTTTCATGGCTTTATAAATATCTTCTTTATGGTGGTCGTAAAAAGCACGAAAAACTTCAGTACCAATGCGAATACCTGTGTCAATATCATGCAAGTCTTTTTCTGTTTTCCCTATTTTATCTAGCCTATCTTTATGATATTTATAAATAACCTGCATGGGGCCGCGCGCATTGGCAGAAGAAACCACGTCTGCCTCAAAAAGGCTTTCTCTATAGGCAATGCTCAAAATCAACATGGGGGGTATGGCATAGTGCGCGCCCCACTTGGCAGCGGCCGCTATATAAGCATCTTTATCTTTATCACTCATGCCTTCCTTGGGAAAAAATTTGTCCATGATAATTTTTAACGTAGCACTATCTACCACATAATCCTTTCTTTGAATTTCTTTTTGTAAAGCAACATTGAGCGCATTTTCCAAGCTCAAAAAACGTTCCATTTGGGCATTGCTGACAATGTGGCTATCCTTGGGGGGAGAAAATTTATCTTTAGCATAAAAAAAAGCTCCGCTACCTGAAGCCCCCATAAGCATAAGCACTAAAAGAAAAGTCCAAAAGGGATTACGCTTACTTATTTTTTCTAATTTAAGAATACCATTTTTCAAGACATATTGTTGCTGCATAAAAGTTCCTATATATTTAGCGCACAAAAATAAAGATTGGTGTTTACAACACGAAGCCATCGAGCACGTTATAAAAAATAATTTCCAGAGCAATATCATTATTTACTGACATGCCCTTGGTGCAGATAAAGCGCTACTTGAGCTTGGGAGGTATGGTGGCCAAGGCTATACCAAAGAGCATAAGAGCGCCGCCCACAAAGTGAAGCATTGTCGCTTTCTCTCCTAAAATAAGCACGCCTTTCAAAGCAGTAAAGAGGGGGATGGAATAATAAATCATACCAGCAGCCACAGGGCCAATGGAATCAATAGCTTTTGTCCAAAAAACATAGGCTAAACTAGAGCAGCCAATGCCAGCATATAAAATACCACTTATTATGGTCATGTTCCATTCTGTGGGTGCAGTGACATGCATTTCCCACAAAAGAGCCGGCAAAGAAAAAAGAAGACCTGCTATAAAAATGGTGCTGTGTAAAGCCAAGAGAGAAACACCGTGAGGGCGATAGCGCGCAAGAAAGGAGTATAAGCCAAAACAGACCACGCCGCCAATACTCCACAAATCGCCGCTGCTAATCCTAAAGTGTGTTAAATTAGACCATTGCCCGCGAGACAACAATAAAAGCAGGCCACTTAAAATAATAGTCAGCCCCAATAAACGACGCGGCGTTATGGGTTCACCACAAAAAATACGTGATAGCAACATGATAATGATAGGGGCAGAAGGGACAAAGAGCACCATATTAATGCTGCTGGTGGTGCTACCGGCTTGATAAAAAAAAGCATTTAAGCACGTGACACCAATAAGCCCCATAAGGCAAATATAAGGCAAGTTTTTTTTCAATATTTGCCAGTCATGCCCCCAATTACGCAAAGCAAAAGGAAAAACCACCAATAATGCCACAACCCAACGCCAAAAGTTTAATTGTACCGGCGCAATGGCGTCGGCAAGGCCACGAGCTAAAACAAAATTTCCCGCCCACAAAAAAACGGAGGTAAAGGCGAAGGTATAGCCCAAGCTTTTAGCGTTCATACTACTCTCTTCATCAAAAAAATACTCATCTCTGTAAAACGTGTAGAAACACGTTTTACAGAAAGAAACGCTCACTCCAAATACCCTTTCGGTGATGCCATATGTAAACTCTGGCTTATTTTACGTGGCGCAAATCTTTCACTGTGTAAAAACTTTGATAATTATTTTTGGGCTGTATAAAACTGTTCCCATTGTGCAAGAAGGCTTTGCAAAGCTTTACCACGATGGCTACGAGAATTTTTTTCTTCTTTGCTCAACTCCGCAGCACAAAGCTCTATGTGCGGATCAAAAAAAAGCGGATCATAGCCAAAGCCTTCACTGCCTCGAGGACTGTCTAATATCATGCCTTCCCAAGCGCCGTTACCTACAATGTAGGCGCCATTTTTAGAGCAGGCCACCATACACGAAACAAAACGTGCACTGCGTTTTTCTGGGGGAACATCTGAAAGCTCTTGCAATAATTTGCGATTATTTCGCATATCTTTGCTTTCCCCATCTTGTAAAGCATAGTCATTACCATAACGAGCAGAAAAAATACCCGGCGCACCGTAAAGAGCATCTACCACCAAGCCAGAATCTTCGCCAATGGCAATAAGGCCGGTTTGCTCTGTGACATAGCGTGCCTTTAGCAAGGCATTTTCTTCAAAGCTTGTGCCATTTTCTTCTACATCTTCCAGTTCAGGAAAAGCTTCCAAGCCCACTACCTCTAAACTATGTTGCGCTAAAGCATGGGCCAATTCACGAATTTTTCCCGCATTGCGGGTGGCTAAGATAATTTTCTGTGCCATGATGCGCTCTTCTCTCTTATTAAAAAATTACACCGCTGTGAAAACCACATAATCAACGACGTTCTGCTGCAATTAGTTCCATGCAGGGCGCCCAGTCGTCTTCAAAAAAGTATTTATCGCGGCTTTGCCCCCAACATAGTCTGCCATTTCAGGCCAGACTAATTCCATAGCATTTTTTTTCCAAACGGCTTCATCTTGCAAGGTGGTTACTTGTAAACCCATAGCCACCAATTCTTTCTTTACCTTGTCAGCCTCTGCTATGGCATAGGTATAGGCCACTTCTTGAGCGTGTTTGCCAGCATCAACCAACAGTTTTTGATCTTCTTTAGTCATTTTTTTAAAAATACTTTCTGAAACAATAAGCGGTTGTAATTGGTATGTATATTTTACTTCACTGAGATACTTTTGCTTCACATCAAAAAAATTCATGGCTTTAAAACCAATATAACCATAGCATTGGCCGTCCACGCTGCCCTGCTTTAGGGCTGTATATGTCTCAGACCAAGCCACAGGCACAGGCGTAGCACCAAAAGCCGTATATGATGCTATAATAATAGCACTTTTGGGCACACGAATCTTGAGTCCTTTAATATCATCTATTTTTTTGATGGGGCGCTTGGCATTGGAGATATAGCGAAAGCCTGTGTACGTCCAAGCAAGAATACGAAAGCCTTCATCAATGGCATAAGAGTTTAATAATTTGGCACCAGCACCATCAGTAGCCTTACGCACTTGCTCCACGTTATCGAAAAGATAGGGTAAGGTAAGCACGCCTAATGTATTCGCATAAGGTACAATATTGGCCACACCTACCACGCTCAAATCTAAGGTGCCATCTATAATTTGTTGCACACTGCCCAGCTCATCAGCATAACTGCTAGCAAAAAAGATATCTACTTGGTACTTACCTTGGCTTTTTTCTTCTACATATTGTTTAAATGCCTTGGCTACCGTGCCTTGTTCCGAATGCTCCGGATCCCCCACAGCCACTCGCAAAATTTCAGCACTCCATGCTTTAGGGGAAAAGCACAATA
>CAZBDD010000089.1:0-6397 GCA_964490475.1 uncultured Desulfovibrionaceae bacterium | reverse complement strand
ATCTGCAGGAAGATTAAATATATCCATAAAAATACGCTAGCAAAATGTAGGCCATGGTACGAAAATATACGAAGCAATGCCGCTAAATAATAATTCTTAGTTTGTATAACTGATAAAAAACGCGTTCTGAAGGCATCTATTTCTTAGGTATTTGACTGAACAGCCAAGGCAGCTTGACCTTGAGATAAGTAATAGTGCTTCTATGGTACTACTATTTAAAAATAGTATGATGTTTTTGCTCAAGAGATTCATAGCAATTTGCAAGACTTGTGTCTATGTAAAAAATACTATAGATTACGGGAAAAAGGAAAGTAAGATATATGCCTTTACTTCACGTTCCCCTTAATTTAATAGAAGATATACAGCGTTTTGGTCATATACTTGTGCAAAAAAATTGGTTGTGTGCAACAGCAGAATCCTGCACTGGGGGACTGCTAGGAGCGACACTAACGGCAGTGCCTGGGGCTTCTGCATGGTTTTCTGGCGGCATTATGGCCTATGCCAATGCAGTTAAGGTAACGCAATTAGGAGTACCCGCCATAACACTTTTAGAGCACGGTGCGGTGTCGCAAGACTGTGTGCATGCCATGGCTAAAGGCTTGTGCCATAAGTTTTGTGTTGATGTGGGTATAAGTATTTCTGGCGTTGCAGGCCCAGGTGGCGGCAGCGAAGAAAAACCTGTGGGTACCGTCTGGCTAGGACTTTGTGTGGCAGGTGAAACGTTTACGCAACAAAAATGCTTTCAAGGAAATAGAGAAGACGTTCGTAGTCAAGCTGTTGTCAGTGCTGTTGAATTTGCCTTAAATAAAGTGTGTGCTTTGTAGTAATTGTTTTTGGTAGATTGAAAAAATATAAAATTATGCCAAGGAGTTTATTTTGAAAAAATTATGTCTTTGCCTAGCAATTATGGCAGCTGTTTGTGTGAGTAGTAGTGTCTATGCGGAGGATGTTATGCGAATTAAAAAGGAAGAAGGTCCTCCCTCTAGCATAAAGGCCAGTGAGGACAATAGCAACACTACTAATACACAAGGTAAAAAGGGTGCGAGTGAGTTTGCAAACTCAGGCTTTGATATTGTATTACTTCCTGAGCATGCAAGCATACGAGACAGCTCCGGTGTTATTATTGAACCTCACTATCCCCCTTATAATCTTGGTGGATGGCGAAGTCACGATAAGGTTATTTTTCCTGTGCGCAATGTTGAAGCCGGAACATATACCATACGTCTTTTATATAGCAAGCAAGCCTTTGATGGTTCCACAGGGGATTTGATTGTCTACGCTTCAGACAGTAGAGAACGTAAGTTTAGCCCAGAGATGCCGCACACTGTTGCTTTTCTTCCTCCTACAGGGAGAGACTGGTCTGTATATAAAGAAGTTTCTTTGGGGACCATAGAATTACCTCAAGGTGGCGTCTATTTGATTTTTGAAGATAAAGCAAAAAATGGTGGGGAATATGTGATGAATTTACGTGAAGTGCATTTGCTAAAACAATAAACCTTCATCGTAATCATGCAGAAAATAACCTTTTTGAAGAAAATGATATTTTTTTTGGGGGAAACTTTTGCTAGCGCCAAAAAGTTTCCCCCAAACCCCCTTCAAAACGCGCTTATTCGTGCATTGTAAAAGGTAACATTATGATTTGAATAATGTTACTTTTTTTTTGTTAGCGCGTTTTGAGGGGATGGGGGAGTTTGAGGGGGAAGGGGCAACTTTTTGGCGCGAGCAAAAGTGCCCTTTCCCCCTCAAGAAATAAATAAGTTGAGACCTCAGCACAATTACAAATGCATGGAGTGCAACATTTTTCTGATTATGCAGAAGTCTTAAATTAATCAGTTACTAGTCATCGCCTTTAAGGTCGGAGTGCGCCTCATAAAATGCGCTACCCATAAAGGGTATGTTTTTGGGGAAAACATTCATGATAGTTAATGCTTCAAATTTCAATTCTTTTCCGCCATCCATGGTGTAATGGACAGGAACATCTTTGAAGTTTTTTGCAATAGTGTCGTATAAACTGTCTAACATGAACCACCGCATGCTATCCACATCAAAGAAATGGAAATCTTCTTTTTGCTTTCTGTCATCAAGATTGGCTATGAGTGTGGACTTGGCAGACCAGTCTACAGTAATGGCCTGTGGAGTAACGGTGGCTTCGTTTATGGTAAAATCAAGTCCTGACCATTCAGAAAGAGCTTTTGCCAGTGCAGCTACGTCCACGTTTTCCATCTGCACTTTTTTTGTTTTAATAAGATTATGTTCTGCAGCAGTGGGACTGCCCATGGAAAAATTAGCATAAAGTGTCACCTCTTCAGCATAGACTACGTTGGCTGTGTGCAGTAAAAGCATGCAGGAAAAAAAGATACAAAGCCCATATATTGCTTTTTTCATAGCGTGTTTTCTCCGGTAAAAATTTTATTCTATTACATGTTTAAGGAGTTCTTCATTGCTCAAACGAGTAGTGTGGTCTGGGTTTGTATAAGTAAATTGTATGGTGCCTGTTTTATCAACAACAAATACAGCAGGAACAGGCAGATTATGATGGCTATGTCCACTGGCTTTATCCAAATCAATTTTATATTGATTTAAATACATACTGGCAGTTTCGTCGTCCACATGAAAAGCAATGCCAAAGTCTGTGGCAAGCTGCACTGTGCTGTCGGAATAAAGGGGAAATTTCAGTTTTCTACTGCTGTGTACTTGCTGCAAACCTTCTGTGGTATCAGGGCAAATACCAAGCACTATATAGCCGCGCTCTTCTAAAGTGGAAAGGATGTTATTGACTCCCGCTAACTGCGTGAGGCAAAAACGTCACCATGACCCCCTATAAAAAATAAGCACCGCAGCTTGATCTTGTAAAACTGCTTGTAAGGTGGTTGTTTGGCCATCCATGGTGGTGAGAGAACCTTGAGGCACAGTTTGGCCTTCACGTAAGGGAGTAATCTGTTCTGCATTCGTTGCTACAATCATATATTCCTCCTATAAGGTTAAAAAAAACCTCTTATATGGTAGCATATAAGAGGTATTGGTGCAAATCGTTATTTAACAGTTATTTGAATAGTCTGCACGTCCAGTGCATCAAGCGTACTGCCACCGCCTCAACCTGCAGACATAAAAATGCCTGTACTTACAGTGAGGGTGTAGGTTCCTGGTTTATTAAAAGTAATGCGAGAAGTGGGGAAACCTCTGCGTATGGAATAGTCGGCTTCGGGGCAGCTTCTGCAAACAACTTTCATGCCCATGGGCTGTTCCATAGAAAAAGATTTGGGCGTAATAAGGCTTGTGATAGGTACAGCCTCGGAGACTTTAGCTTGCTTGGAATATTGCACTTCTACTTGTAGCGTAGGGTCAAATGCAGCTGCTTGCGTTTGAGAAATTTGCATAAAGCTAAGAGTAAAGAAGCAAAAAATGCAAATGTACCAAGCACGATGTGTATTTTTTTTCATGAAGAGCCTTTCTGTCCTTATTATTGAGCCGCAGGTGCTGGAGTTACGGGAAGCACAGGCGGAGGAATTACTGCTGCGGGTGTTTCTGGAATTTCAGGAATAGCGGGAGCAGGTGTAAGCTTTGGATCTTCTGCCGCTTTTGGAGCTATTTGAGTTGATGGATCTGTTTGAGCCTTTGGATCTGTTAACTCAGATGGAGTTTGCACCGCTGGTGTTACAGGTGTATTTTTTTTCGTGTTGCTTTTCCAAAGAGGCTGCACCACAATATTTTCTAGCTTGGGCTGAGGGATACTTTCAGGTAACAATACCGAGCCAAGGCCGCCGCCCAAGGAATGATATTTGGCATAGGTGCCCACCAAGGAAGGCGAAATAAGTATAAAGAAAGGTTGCACTGCCAATAAGCTGAAAAGAGCCATAACAAGCAAGGAACCTTGAGCAGATTGTCGCTGAGTAAATTTAATAAGTAAGGCCGCTGTAAGAATAAAGAGACCTGAGAGTATGGGTAAACCGGGTAAGGTTTGCAAAATGGCTGTTACTTCTTTAGAAGTAAGTTTGCTAATATAGTCGCTCCAATACGGTGCAGCGGAAGGAATGCTAATTATGGTAAGCAAGGCCCCGCAAAGTAGTAAAAGTATCGCAAAAAGTAAGAAGAAAACGTTACTTCCTGTTTTTGAAAAGTTACAGACTGTGGCGCCCAAAATTATGCCCAATACAGGCAGTAAAGGTAGGGCAGCAGAAAGAATATCGTTCTTTTGTAAGACCACTAAGGCCATACCCACAAAAAGTACAAGGTAAAGCCATGTGGGGCCGGAGTTATCTGTACGTGAAGCCTTTAAACTCTTAAAAGAGGTTTTGAGCACGGTAAACCACGGGGAGAAAATAGGAGCTGCCACCCAAGGAATAAGCCCCATGCAGAGAAATGCCAAAGCCCATGGTGTGGGTACAGGCCAATAAGGGGGCGTGAAAGGTACAAGAGCTTGTTGCATGAGGTTGTGTAGCACTTCTGCATGCTGACTGCCCAATATAACCACAACGAGCCATGTGGCAAAAAGGAGTACCATACAGCCAAAGCCTACTACAGCATCAAGTTTATGGGCACGGTGAATATCAAGACGCCAAAGTACAAGCAGTATACTGGCAATGAGCACAGTCCATAAAGGAAGAAAGCCGCCGGTAAATGTGGCTAAAGCTGTGAAAGTAAAACCAAAAATAAAGGAAAAAGGTGCAGATTCTCGCGTAAGTCCTCTAAAAATCAAAGCTAGGGCAAAGCAGAAAAAGCCTGTAGTGAGCAATTCTGGCCCAACTAAGTGCAAAAAAACTAAGAAGAGAGGACAAGATAAAAGCAAGAGCAGGGCGCCAAAAGCACCATTATTTTCTAAACGGCAGCAACGCCCTAAAGTGTAAACACCGCTGAGTGCAATAAAAGCTGTCAGAGACGAGAGTATGGGTAAAAAGAGTGATTCAGGCATAGGAATAAGTTGCACTAGGCTCATAAACCAAAAATAGCCGGGAAAAGTGGCACCTAAAGCATCTGTGGCAGGGGGAATAAGCCATTGTCCGCTTTCTTGCATTTTATTAAAAACCTCAATGTATTGCAATTCCATATGGTAGAAAATAGAAGGAAACCATAGGGAAGCAAACATATGTAGTATAAAGAATAAACACAAATATAAAGGCCCCCATTTTGCCATATGCTGAAAACCTTTGGCGGCAGGCCCTAGGGGTAAAGCTTCTTCTGGGGCTTTTTCTTCTGAATTTTCAGGGGCTTTTTGGGCATGCTCTAAAGGCTGTGCTGTGGAACCCTCGTGAATTTCTTGAGCCATGCGCAAAGTATCCGTTTGTGAGGATGAATTTGGCGAAGCAAATGTTTCAGCCATGGGG
Source organism: uncultured Desulfovibrionaceae bacterium (assembly GCA_964490475.1). GTDB lineage: Bacteria > Desulfobacterota > Desulfovibrionia > Desulfovibrionales > Desulfovibrionaceae > CAYJAD01. The sequence continues at coordinate 1,076 of CAZBDD010000089.1, read as the reverse complement.
GCTTCAAGAGTATTCTGCTCTTGTGCCTCGGTGGGAGAATGAATCGAATATGTGGGGGAAGCCAAATGTATGGGAGCTGTACCATAGCTGCCAGAAAAGTTAGCCTTTTCCGCATGTTCTTGTGGAGAGGGCTGGGGAATATCTTGGGAGGCATAGGGAGCAGAAGAGGCTACTTGCTCTTGTGCTGTTTCATAATGCTCGGCGTGCTGATTTTGAGGAGTAGAAATGCTCGTATTTTGCTCTTCTTCGCTTCGTGTTTGAGGCGTTTTTTGTGAAGATTGTTCTTGCTCTTCTGCACTATGTAATGATTGAGGACTCTTGGTGTCTTGTGTCATAATCTTTTCCCCTATCAGGCTGTTATGCTTTGGGGAAAATATATTCCCCTCAGCTCTAAATACTGTTTTTAACAGGTTATTAAAAAATTTAATAAAAAATCATTGTTTACTAAGTGTTTTTTTCTGCTGCCTTTACTTCATCCCAAAGGCTGTCTTTGGCATCAAGATCAAGGCTTGCAAAATCTAAATTTCTTTGGCGAGCCAAAGCTTCCATGGCGGCAAAACGCTGTAGAAAACGATGATTTGTATACTCTAGGGCTTCACTGGCTTTAATGCCTTTGCGACGTCCCAGTTCCACTAGGGTGAAAAGCATATCACCTAATTCGTGGGTTTGCGCTTCTTTATCTTGCCCCTGAGCCACGTCAATCCATTCTAGCCATTCGGCTTCGACTTGTTGCTCAACATCTTGCTCTTCTGGCCATGTAAAGTTGACGCGTGCCGCTTTTGAATGAATACGATAGGCTTTAATCAATGATGGTAAAGCTTTGGGAAGAGAGTCAAAAATTCCGGCGGGTGTTTTTTCGTCTGTATTTTTTTCGCTACGTTTAATGGCTTCCCATGCTTTGAGTTGCTCGTCTAAATTTTCGAAGGTTGTATCGGCGAAAACATGGGGGTGACGACGAATCATTTTTTCAGCATTCATGGCTAGGGCAGTGTTTAGTGAAAAATCCCCTTTGTTTTCATAAAGTTTGGCTATGAAAAGGAGTAAAAAGGCTACATCGCCTAATTCTTCGCAAACAT